>CAYGNZ010000180.1:0-6806 GCA_964351345.1 uncultured Bdellovibrionales bacterium
TCCAGACCTTGAATCAAGCCTTGAGTTACCGACTCCACATCCCCAGGCTCAGCCAAGAAAAGCGGGTAGCTACTAAGCGCTTCTGCTACTTCAGGAATGCCGCCAACACTGGTGCAAACCGCAGGCACACCAAGGGCAGCAGCTTCAAGTAAACTGCTTGGTAATCCTTCGCTGTCTGAGGTGAGTAAGTATACTTGCGCTTGCGCGAGAATGTCCCAAGGCATCTGCTGAAATCCTAGAAAATGAACATGAGCCATAGCCCCTGGTTTTGGCAGAATTTCAAGAGCCTCTCGTTCAGGTCCGTCTCCAATAATATAGAGCTGTGGAGTTGGTTCTTGATCCCAAATTTTTAGCAGTGCTTCAAAGGCAGCAATACCAAGCTCCACTCGTTTCACGCGGACTAGTCGACCAAGCATGACGATTGCTGGTTTTGAAAGCGAGGGAGAGTTTTTCTCGCCTCGGCGCGCCGTGCTTGCGTTGTAGATAATGCGAAGCTTCTCGTTATTGCTGTAACCAAGTGCAGCGGCCATTGCTTTTGAGACGCAGACGATGCGCGCGGCAGCGGTTGCCACGAGGTAACGATACACCGTGAGATAGAGTTTCATTTTCACGGCGTTCCAGCCTGCGTAGGCTTCAGTGAGGCCATGAAAGGTTGCCACCCATGGCACTCCGAGGGTTTTACTGACTCGCCAGGCAATGAGCGCTTCTTTGTAGCCATGCGAAACGACAAGCTCGGGCTTGAGGGAAACTGAGGTTGAAATCGCTTCTCTGAGAAAGCCCAGCGCGGATTTGAGTTCGGATGCAATATGGGTCTTCAGGCCGGCCTCTTTAAAACGATCTGCAACCGTGCCCTCGTTAAAAAGTAAGACCTCAACCTCAACTCCGAGCTTGAGTAACTCTAGGACTTGGGTCAGCACCTGTGCTTCAGCGCCTCCCCAAACGTCACCCGAAATAATGTGGAGTATTTTTTGTTTCAAGGCCTCGGTCCTGTTATGAATTCTCTGTTTACCTTAAGGTATCCCCCGTTCCTAAGTGATACTTTCGCCAGACCAGGATCATGACCTCTGCCAGAGAAATTTGACAGAATTGTTGAGTTGGTTTGTCGGGTATTTAAGGCCGTACTTTCGGAGGCTCCTTAGAATGTTACCTTGTCTGTTCAGCGCTCGGAAGCGCGTTATTTTTGGTATTTCTTCGTCACACTATGTCTGAAGTCGCAGAGCAATCATCAAAGGCGAGTAGTAGTAAGGCTGGCAGCATCCGTGCGCTAATCGGTTTGGTAATTTCTGTCGCGTGTCTTTGGTGGGTGCTTAGCTCGGTGGAAACCGACGAGCTTTTTGCTCGAATGCGCAGCGTGGATCCGCTCTGGCTTCTTTTTGCCTTGTTTACCACCTTCGGTAGCTACCTATTGCGGTCTCTTCGCTGGCCCTACTTCTTTGGTGAAAGCCCTCCGAACTTCTATCACTCTTATCGTTGCCTTATCATCGGCTTTTTCATGAACAACGTGTTACCGGCGCGCATGGGAGAATTAGTGCGAGCGCATTTAGGCGGACGGGCAACTGGACAAAGCCGCAGCACGGTGTTGGCAACAATCGCCGGTGAGCGCCTTGCCGATGGCCTGATGATCAGCGTGATGTTTGCGCTGGCCTTTAGTTTTGGTGCAAGTCTCGATGAACAGGTTCGAGCAAAAGAGTTGTTCTACGTCTCCTATCTTTTTCTCGCAGCGACCGTTGGGACAGCGATCATTCTACTTTTACGCAAAAAGATTTTCAGCCTGCTCGAAAATGTCGGCAAACGCATGCCAGGACATCTTTCAAGCTACACCTTGGTCCGAATCAAACGCTTTATCCTGGGACTTGAACCCTTACTTCGTCCTTCACGACTTCTTGTGTTGTTCTTGTTTACCGTTGCCGTGTGGCTCACAGAGCTACTGGTCTACTATCAAGTTACCCGTGCATTCGACATTCCGATGTCAATTGCAGGTCTCAGTTTGTTTCTTGCAGCCGTAAACTTCAGCTCGCTGATTCCTGCAGCTCCCGGTGGTATTGGCGTCATTGAGGCTTTTGCCAGTTTGGCTCTCGTTCGCATTGGTATTGAGCATGAGACAGGGCTGGCGATGGTTGCGTCTCAGCATTTGATTCAGTACGCCGTCGTTGGCGTTCCAGGTGCCTGGTTTTTCTTTCTCACCCTTGGCGGCAAGATTCCTGATCCTGACACCGAAGAAGATGAATTCGAAGAAGGTGGAGATGGCGATGTGACGCTACCTTTTGCTGATGTGAGTGAGCCTCGTCCGAGGCATCTTGATGAGCAGAAGCTTGAACCCGCGCCTGAACCTCCAACTCTTATCGATATGTCGATTGTGATTCCTGCCTTTAACGAGGAGGCGCGAATTTCTAGCACACTTACCTCGATAATCGAGTATCTGAAAAATCGCCCAGAGCTAAGCAGCGAAATAATCGTGGTTGATGATGGCAGTTCGGATAAGACATCAGCCGTGGTCAAAGGGTTTGAAGGCGCTGGAGTGGATGTGAAAGTCCTGACGTATCCAGAGAATCGGGGCAAAGGCTATGCGGTTCGATTTGGTGTAATGAACGCTCGTGGTCGGCGAATTTTGTACAATGACGCAGATGGAGCAACGCCGATTGAAGAAATTGAACGTCTCGAAGCGGCGCTTAATTCTGGTGTGCACATTGCGGTTGGTTCGCGAGCGATGTTTTCTCGAGAAACCCAAATTGCAACCGTGTGGTACCGCAAAATTATGGGTCGGGTGTTTAACGGATTCGTTAATCTGATCCTTTTGCCAGGTATTGCAGATACTCAGTGCGGGTTTAAAATGTTTGTTCGCAAAGCCGGACGCGCGATTTTTTCTCAGCAACGAGCAGAGCGATTTTCCTTCGACGTTGAAGTGCTGTTTCTTGCACGTAAGGCGGGCTACAAAATTGCGGAAGTCCCTATTAACTGGACCAACGTTCCGGGATCTAAAGTGAGCCTCGTGAATGATTCCGCAGCCATGTTTCTTGACTTACTTCGCTTTCGTCTGCGGGATTTCTTCGGCGGGTATGGGGCGATGCCGGAGCTGGGTCCTGACGAAAATATCGAGCGAGATACAAACGCATCGTAAGGTCTCGCAGGGGAGTTCGTCGATGAAGGGGCTGGGATACGAGCCTAGGCAAGGGACATGGAACTCAAGAAAGCAGCGAAACTCTCACTAGCAACGTATCTTAGTTACGGCACCGTCGCGATGCCGCTGGCACTAGTTGCTATCACTTTCTACGTCTATATCCCTAAATTTTACTCCGATCATGTTGGCGTGAGCCTCGTGGTAATCGGTAATGTCGTGCTGTTCTCTCGGGTATGGGATGCGATAATCGATCCCGCCATGGGAAGGATTTCTGACGGAACTCGCTCCCGCTGGGGACGTCGCAGACCTTGGATTCTTACCGCGGTGCTGCCGCTCTGTGTTTCTTTCTATTTGCTCTTAGTTCCAGAATCAAATCCTGGCTGGGTGTCGCCGTCAGCGTGGTTTGCCATCTTTACTGTGGTGTTCTTTCTTTTTTGGACTATGCACGCGGTTCCATACGAGTCGCTCGGTCCAGAGCTGAGCTTTGATTACAAAGAGCGCAATCGACTCTTTGGGGTCAGGGAGGGGGCATTTGTGCTCGGCACCTTGTTTGCCGCAGTAATTCCTTACCTCTATGACTCAGCGTTTGGAGAGGAGATGCCTGCCGAGAAGTTTTTTTGGCTTGCGCTTGGCTACGGAGTGTTTCTCCTAGTCAGTACCTTTGCCTGTGTGCTTTTTGTCAAAGAACGCCCATTGCGACCGAAGACGGAAACCCCTCTTCGTTTTTTTGCAGCGCTCAAGCAAACCCTGAGTAATCGTCCGTTTCGAATTCTGCTTGTTGCCTACACGATTGGTGCCTTTGGTGGGACGCTTCCGGCGACGCTCATTCTTTACTATGTCGAGTATGTGCTCGGCGAAGAAACCGCCTTTGCCAACCTCGCACTCATCGTCTACTTCCTGCTGGGCTTTTGCTGTCTTCCGTTTTGGGTCTGGCTTGCTGGAAAAATTGGTAAAAAAGAAGCGTGGATGGGTGCGATGTTGGTCAACACCACCGCCTTTGCAGGGGTATTTTTTCTCGGCTCCGGTGACGCGACGCTCTACATGGTGCTCGTCTCTTGCTCTGCAATTGGCTACGGAGCGACTCTGGCGCTTCCCTCCTCAATGCAAGCTGATGTTATTGACTATGATGAACTAAAAAACGGAGAGCGAAACGAAGGAACCTTTGTTGGTTTCTGGGCGGTTGCCAAGAAACTCTCTGCAGCCCTCGGAGCAGGAATTGGTCTGCAAGTCCTTGGGGCCACCGGCTATCAGCCGAATATCGCCCAGTCAGAGGAGACGGTATTCGCCCTACGTTTTCTCTACGCGGCAGTGCCAAGCATCTGTAGCTTTATCGCAATGTGTATTGCGTGGAAGTATCCAATTGACGAGGATAAACACCGGGAGATCCGCGCAGAGATTGAAGCGCGAACGAAAACCGAGGAAGTGAGATGAAAGATAAAGTAATTTGGCTCACGGGGGCATCGAGTGGGATTGGCGAAGCCTTTGCGAAAAAGCTTTGTACCATTCCCTGCAAACTCGCAATTACCGCGCGGAACGATGAGAAGCTCAGCGAGTTCGTTCAGTCCGCCGCGGGAGAAGCGGCAGAGGTCCGAGCCTACGCGGGCGATGTGACAAGCCCTGAAAGAATGAGTGAAATCGCTGCGGAAATTTCTAACGACTTTGGATCAATTGATATTCTTGTTGCCAACGCAGGAACCCATATCCCTACAGAAGTTACTGACTTTAACGTCGCAGAATACCGAAAGATTGCGGAGATAAACTACTTCGGGGTTCTGAACTGTATTAATGCCGTACTACCGGCAATGCGAGAACGCGGCAAAGGACATATCGTCGGAGTATCAAGTGTTGCCGGCTACCGTGGGCTTCCTCGCGCTGCGGCGTATGGTGCAAGTAAAGCAGCCGTGACACATTTTTTAGAAAGCCTCCGTTTGGACCTTGAGCCTTTTGGAATTGACGTCAGTGTGGTCAGCCCCGGCTTTGTCAAAACGCCGCTCACTGATAAGAATGATTTTGAGATGCCGTTTCTCATTTCAGCGGAACAAGCCGCTGAAGAGATGCTTAAAGGAATACAGAACAAGGATTATGAGATTCACTTTCCTAAGCGATTTACGTATTTCCTCAAGTTCTTACGCATCCTTCCTATTGGTTTGTATCACTACATCATCAAAAAAACTGTAAAGAAATGAGCGAGGCGAAAAAGAGAGTTGCAGTAATTGGTGGTGGTGTTGCGGGTGTGGTTGCGAGCTATCTCCTGCAACGGAAGTATGACGTCACCTTGTTTGAAAAGAATGACTACGTCGGAGGTCATACGAACACGGTCGAAATCGACAGTGGTCCTGATGCCGGGCTTGCCGTTGATACTGGCTTTATCGTGTTGAACGATAAAAACTATCCCTTGATGCATAAATTTCTCGAACAGCTTGATGTCCAGGTTCGTTGGAGTGATATGTCGTTTAGTTATCACTGCGAGCAAAGCGGTTTGCTGTATGCGGGCACAAATTTAAATGGTCTTTTCGCTCAACGCAGCAATCTATTGCGACCGAGCTTTTGGAAATTCTTAGCAGAGCTCGCGAAGTTTTGTCGTAAGGCGCAAGCGGATCTTGATGCAGGGGGACTCGCGAACCGAACTCTTGGAGAGTATCTGCGGGAGGGGAGGTACAGCTCGCGACTCACCGACGACTACCTTTTCCCGATGGGGTCTGCGATTTGGTCAAGCCCCAGAGAGGAGATTGCAAAATTCCCCGCAGAGGCATTTGTTCATTTCTTTTCTAATCATGGCCTACTCTCTCTTAAAGATCGTCCGCGCTGGCAGACCGTAATCGGTGGTAGCCAGACGTATGTGCGAAGTTTTCTCGACAGTTTTCGGGGGACCGTTCGTCGTGCGCGCGAAGTTACTCAGCTTCAACGAGCGCAGGACCATGTTCGCGTTTGTGCCGAGGGCAGAGAGCCTGAGACATTTGATTTTGCAGTGATTGCGGTTCACGCAGATCAAGCGCTGAGTTTGCTTCAAGAACCCACCGAGGAAGAACAAAGGCTTCTCGGCGCCTGGCGCTACGAATTAAATCACACGGTGCTCCATACCGATCCTCAGGCAATGCCTGCAAATCGACGAGGCTGGGCATCTTGGAACTATATTCGCGAACCATCAACGGCTGATGACGCCCCCGCATCAGTTACCTACTACATGAATCTTTTGCAGGGTTTAGATGCCAAGCATGAGTATTTTGTGACTCTCAATCGTTCGCATGTAATTCGAGATGAACATATCGTCAAAGAATTTCACTATACGCACCCAGTATACTCTCAAGCATCGATTGCCACCCAGTCCCAGCTTTTAAATTTACAAGGCAAGCAGCGCACCTATTTTTGCGGCAGTTACTTTGGCTATGGTTTTCACGAAGATGCGATTCGCTCAGCAGTGAATATTGGAAAGTATTTCGATATCGCGCTCTAAACCAATGAAGATGTCTGCGAGAACTGTAAGCGAGGAATCCAAGACCGGGGCATCTGGAGAGTGTTTGTCCTCCGAGCGAAGTCTTCGCTCTCGACTCTATCACACCGAAATTTGGCATCAGCGAACCGAACCAAAGTTCCACGAGTTTAGCTACCCTGGTTTTTTTATCGGAGTGGATCTCGAGGAGTTAGAAGTTCTTGACCAGCAGCGCAATTTTTTTGGTTACAATCGTTT
>CAYGNZ010000181.1:0-4226 GCA_964351345.1 uncultured Bdellovibrionales bacterium
CATAGCCCTGTTCGGAGCTGTCGGAATCTGCGCTCATTGGAATTCTCCTCGCCCTACCTCTGACCCCAATAAGATATAATGAGTTAGTGATACTTCGCGACGCACCTGTGGGTATCACAATATCGCTCGATTTAAGTGAACGTTCGATGCCTGCCTATTGAAGGTCCAGGTTTCAAACATTTACTTGAGGTTTTTTATGAATACGAACACTACCAAGTCTCACGCGCTGCCTCATATTTCTAATTCTTGTTTCATAAGAGGGAAGCCCAGACATAGTAAAAACCCTGCCGGGAAGATAACTACCGATACCCGACCCCGAAAGTAGCTGCTGGAATAACCCCGGCTAGGCTCGTAAGCTACGCGAGCCTAGCCTCTTCTCTGTTTTCTCAGCGAGGAGCTTGCGCTAAAACGGCTCGATCTTTCTCCAATTGAATAGCAATTGCGTGAGCAAGCTTACTTGTTTGTAGATACCTTGTCCGCTGAGCGATCTGTTCTTTACGCATACCTACGGATCGATGAAAGTATGAGTCTACCTCAGCCACGTAGCGTTTGTACTGCCCTCCCACAATTTGCAAATCCGCTGTTATCCGATGCTTCGCATCGGTGCCTTGGCCTGCAATCCCTAGTGTGCCAAGTCCGAGAAGCAAATTTGAGGCGACGACCGCGCCCGATCGGTCTAAGGCATCAAGCGTGAGCCTAAGCGTTGCGTCTACTTCTCCACCCCCGCGGTATGGATAAACAATCTCGTCAAACACTCCCCACGCACGAAGGCTTTCGATTACCTTTTCTCCGTATTTGTTACCGACGTTATCTACTAAGCTCACTCCGACTCTCAGCGGTATGTGCTCACCCTGGTACACTGGAGCCTCTGATTGCAGGGCCCAACCACATGCAATCACCTTTACCGCAAAGAAAAATAAAACAAGTACTTGGATTTTACGCGTCATTGATTGTTCTTCCCTAACTTTCTCGCTTGCAGAGACCAACGTGCGGCCCTTTTAAGTTCGATATCCTTGCTCTTCTCAGCCTCACGTAATGCCGCAATTGTTTCTTCCGACTCAAATCCAATTTCTCCGAGTGAAACGGCTGCAAATGAGGCCAGCAAGAGATTTTCTCCCTTAAGCGCTCGAAGAAGTGATGCACGCACGTCCTCTGAGAAAAACTTCAGTCTGCCCAGTGCAATAGCAGCGGCAATTCGTACAGGAGCTGGTTCCTTCGACTCATCGAGCACGAGGCTTAGCGCAGGGCCCGCAGCTTTTGCCATTGGGCCAAGTAGTCCAAGAGCTTCCGCACAACGCTGGCGCACAAGAGCATCTGAGTCGAGAAGTCCACGAGAGAGATGGCGCACCGCAGTTCTCGCTCGCCTGCCAAACTGACCAATTGCAAGGGCAGCATTCGCGGGAACATCGGCCCGAGAGGAGGTAAGTAGTGGGAGAAGTTTCGGCACGGCATCAGCGACACTATCTGCAATAAAACTTATTGCAAACGCTGCCTCGGCCTGTTCATCAGCATCCGTGGAGGAAAGGGTAAGTAAAAGGGTGCTACGATCCTCTTCGTTCATCGCATCCTCTCCTCGATGAGAACGCTGGGCGCGTGCGATGAGACGCTCCCATTTTTCCTTACGCTGTTGTTCCTCTCGCGCTATCTGTTGACGTTCTCTTGCCTGCTCTTCTTCTCGCGCCTTCTCTTCTCTGCGCTGTTGCTCTCTCTGCTCCCGCAGTTTTGCAAGTCGCTGTTCCTCTGCTGCAGCCGCTCGTTCACGTTCTCGACGAATATTCTCCAATGCGAGGGCACGTTGCCGGGCAATAGCAGGATCCGGCTTCGCGCTTGGCGGAAGTGCGTGCGGTGGAGGTTCTCTTCGAGGCGGCGGATTTACTTCTGGAGGCGGACGTGTACGAGAGATTCGCTTTGCTGCTGATTGCAGTTTACGCAATGACTCCGCCGCTTTGGTTCGAACATTTGAATCAGAATCCTGCAACGCTCGTTGCAAGGCGGGAATGCTTAAATCGCTGTGGTTGGGAGTGTACGCCAAACCGGAGGCAGCGTTCCACCGATCTTTCGCATCCCCATTTTGTAGTTGCCGAATTAGTTGTTGTACCTGCCCACGCCCCGAATCGGCTGAAACAGTAGTACTCCACGCAAATATAGAAAGAAAAAGTAAGTAGTTGAAGCAAGCAATGCGCGCGAACCTATCCATTACAAAACCTGCTTAAATTCCTGACGCTGAAATGCTTTCTCTGCACGGGCGTTGAATTTCAACAAAGGTTGGAGCGCGACTGCGCGCTGAAGTTGCGCTACTGATTCAGCGACTTTCTCTTCCGAAGCGTAGAGTATCGCAAGCGCATAGCGCGTTTCAGGCTGATTGGGCTGCAAATCCAGCGCCTTGTTTAGATGAACGACCGCTTGTTCAGATTTACCGATGTGCTGATAGCTACGCCCAAGCAAACTATGCGCCACCGCATCCTGCTGTTTCTCAACCGCAGCTTGTAATAACAAAATAGTACGTTGAAAATCCCCCAAGAGAAAAAGCTCTTCTGCACGTTTGAGTTCAACAGAAATGTCCGCAGGTGTTTCGAGTTTTTGGTTGAGTTCCACTTGCTCCACGGTCGGTGCAGCCGAAGGGGTCGAAGAGAAATCCACGCCCGTAAACAGAAACGCCAAAAGAGCGGTGAAAGCTACAGTAGCCCCACCGACAAGCGCCGGTTTGGGAATGAGAAATCGTTGAGTCTTTTCAATTCTCGGCGTATCGGAACACGCCTCTTCGAGTGCTCTCCGAAAATCCCTCACCGATTCATATCGTTCGGAAGGATCTTTCTTTAGAACTTTTTCGAGAACTTTATCGACTGCTTTCGGAATTTGCAGTTCAGAATTGAGCTTCCTGATCGAGATGGGTTCTTGATTAAGATGCTTCATCATCAAGGCCATCGCTGAATCCGCCTCGAAGGGGACCTCACCAGAAAGCATTTCATACAAAACTACCCCGAGCGCGTAGACATCGCAGCGGGCATCAAGTTCCTTACCCAAGACTTGTTCAGGTGCCATATACTGGGGAGTACCGATTATTCCTCCAGTTTGCGTCATCGAAGTCGCCTCTGTACTTCCGCCAATAATCTTGGCAATACCGAAATCAAGAACTACGGCCTGCTCTTCTCCATTGCCCCGCTCAGTGACAATAATGTTATCCGGCTTGATATCTCGGTGAACGATTCCCAAGTGATGCGCCTCTTCCATCCCTGCACAGACTTGGCTGAGAAGATTGACGGTTCGTTGGATAGAAAGTGGGGCGTGCTCTTTTAATAGTTGTTTAAGACTTCGCCCCTGCTTTAACTCCATCACCAAAAAGGGATATTCCCCATCAATACCGAAGTCGAAAATGGTAATACAGTTTGGATGACTGAGTTTGCTCGAGGTCTGAGCTTCACGCAAAAACCGTTTAAAAAACTCGTCGTCCTGGCCACTGGCCAAATGCGGATGAAGCACCTTAATCGCAACCGTGCGATTCATTAGCGCATGACGAGCGGTATAGACCACCCCCATCCCTCCACCACCTAGTCGGTTTTGAATTTCGTATTTGTTGTCGATCAGTCGCCCGATGAGAGGATCACGTCTCTCGGAAGAAAGAGTCCCTTCATTCTCTCCCGAGGCGAATGTCGCAGTTGTATCGTCCTGAGGACTTTCCTCATCACCGCTCATGCATCACCGCCGGACTTCTCGAAGGATACTATCTCGGTCATTCGCAAGTGCGTTTGCAATTGCCGCAGCCAGGCGACTTTCGTGCGCTCTTTGCGCGGCTTGATAGTCGGCCTCAGAAATTGGACTCGACACGGGGCTATGGGACTTCCTCACCTCGGTAACAATGGGGGGAATCGAATACTGAGCAATCAAACTTCCTCGATGAAGCAGTTTTGCTTCAACAGAATGGGAGTATGTGGCGCTCATGTCCAGAAATGGTGCGAGCAAGAAGAGTGAAAACCCGACCGCCATCCTCTTCACTCTGTTCGCTCCTTCCTCTCGATCAAAGCTACCAGTAAATGACAGCACAAGATTGGTATCCTCGTTCCCTTGGGAAGGGAATGTCGTGCTCGAAAATAGGGGCCAAACTCTCAGTAGCTGCACCACCGCAGGACCAACGCTCTGATTTGCATCTTTGCCTTGCTCGTACGCCACTCTATTTTGTTCCAAACTCACCGCTACCTCAATCGGGATCCTGCTCCCATTATACCTCT
>CAYGNZ010000181.1:4236-6799 GCA_964351345.1 uncultured Bdellovibrionales bacterium
AGAGGTGAGTAGAATTAAAAAAATAGCAAGACTGGTAAAACGTCGAGTCATTTGTACGATCCTTCTCTCTTTGTTTCTGGTCTAGCGCGTTCCTGTTGCTTGAAGAATGCTACTTCGATCTGCCTGAATCTGAACTGCGAGCGCTTTTGCGAGTCGACTTGCATGTGCCCGTTTCGCCTCATCTAACGCGTCACGACCTATCTGATCTTCCCACTGCTTTCTCGCCAGGCTCGCGCGGAGATCAGTTTCGACTTCCGCAGAGTAGGAAGAGATCAATTGTCCCTGTGAGACAATTCGAATATCCGCCTGATGTTCGAAGTCAGCAGTCTTACCGACAATACTTAAGAAGAGTCCCATGGTAAGTCCATTGAGAAAACTCTTTGCCGCATTAGTGACGTCGTGGATATCGATTTCACCTTGCGCGGAGAGATACACCACCGCATCAACATCCTCTGAGCCTTGATACGGAAAGAGAATTTCATCAAAAACTCTCCACGCCTGCAAATATCCGACAATGTCTGGTCCGAGATAATCGCTTGCACTCTTTCCCTCGGCCTCTGCAGCTCGATTATCTTCAAGCACCACACCAATTCGAAGCGGAATCGTATTTGCTTGGAACTTTTCAATTGGGTCAGTCCGAACCCAAGAACAGGAGGTCAAGGATGCGCTCAGACCGATAAAGACTACTAATCGCAGAACGCAACGTAGCTTCTGCTTCAGTGGTAATTCTTGCTGCCAATGTAGCATCAGGTGCTCCCCGCTCATTCCGATTTACTTACCTTATTCAGTAGCGAAACATTCACCGAAGGTGCAATGCAATTGAGCGAATTTCTGGCCCTTATTCGCCGAAATACCGCTTTGCCTCAGATTAAAAGCAAAAACTCGGCGTTGGAGCACGACGAGTAGCCGTAGCTGGGAAGCAAAGTCGACTAAAGCGATGAGAATTGAGAATTTTGCCGGGAGCAGCAAGCAGCTACTTCCCTGAGGGTCTCGGTAAAAAGTTGCGTTTTTCGAGCGTCCCTAATCGGCTGGGTGAAATTTGCAGCCTCAACGCATTCGCCAGTGTTAAGGCTAACGTAAACGACGTGAATGCTGGGATTATCAACAAAATACCTCGAAGGAAAAGGCAAGTCTCCTAGAGTGCTGAATCGAAACTCTAGGAGACCTCGGGTGTAACTATTTCGGGCTTACTTAACTCTCGTGGCGCTCCAGGTGTACTCGTGACGACTCGCGGCACCACCTGAGGAGCTTTTAGAGAGCGGGGTCACGCTACGACCCGTGAGTGTCGCTCCATCAGCGCTCAGTACGGCTTCACTTTTTGTAATCCGTCCTTTGTATCCTCGAACTTCAAAGCTCAGCTTTTGACGTCCGTCTTCGAGGACCTCGATATCACCTCTCAGTGGTAGCGAAAACATCATGCTTTTTGCTTTTGCTGAATTTTTCTCGAGACCGACTTCCGTCAAGGCTTTGCCGCGCACTTCTGAACCTTTTTGCATTAGGGTAAACGCGCCACCTTGACGAACGCCTCCGTAATCTCGGTCGGCTTTCCACAACCAGGCTCCACCAAATCCTTTACTTACTCTGGACCC
The DNA here is from genome assembly GCA_964351345.1 of uncultured Bdellovibrionales bacterium. Taxonomy (GTDB): domain Bacteria; phylum Bdellovibrionota_C; class UBA2361; order SZUA-149; family SZUA-149; genus SZUA-149. The sequence goes on from CAYGNZ010000181.1 coordinate 5,826, forward strand.
ATAGTCGCTCGTTTCGAAAATGGCTTCTGCACGCGCTTTAATACCTTTAGGGATTTGAAGCTTCTGTTCAGCGTCGAGTACCGCCTCGGCACTTTCATGACGAGTCGAATACCAATCTACCGCGGTACCGGTTACCACTTTCCCATTCTGCACACGCTCAAAACCTTTAAACGCGTATACGTCGTGGGTTCCGGGGTTGGTATAGTCTGGGGTAACAAACAATGCGTCTAACCCAACTTCGGAGGATTTTTTCACCTCACCTTCTTGAGAAACACCATCCATATTGTTGTCGAACCAAAGCGCGATCGCTTGCAGTTCTTTACCACGCACTGCGCCATCACCGTCTCGATCAAGTGTGGCAAGAGCTTCAAACCCATTCTCCCAGGGACCAGTGCTTGCGCCTAGTGCACGAGCAGATGCAAGGGTTTTTCCGCCAAACGTCCAGCGACCAAACAATTGGGTCGCAGAGGAGATTACTCCCGTATGCTCGGGGTCATAGACCACCAGCGGTGTTTGAGCGGAAGCTCTCCAGGCGTAGTATGCGGTATCCGCTGCGTAGGGATTGAGGGGAAAGGTGACTGCCGCCACTTGCTCTCTAATCTCAGCCGAGGTTTCCCAGAGAAGCGAAATTGGACTCTCAATATATTGCGCATCTAAGTAGCCGCACACCTCATAGTTTCCGTCGGGGCTCGCAGGCTGGCAATTTTCATCCATCAGCGCCATACCCACACACTCATACCCATCATCTTCATCGGTACAATGTCCAGGTCCAGGCAAGTCTGGAAAATAGCCAATCCACTGATTCCACTCGTCTCGGTCACCACTACTGCCGTAGTTGATTCGATCATCCATCTGTCCCCAGAGCTTGCTCCAGGCGTCTTCGTCATCGTCGTTGTCTTTTAACTGCCGATAGCCATTCGCATAGCGGTTCGCTATCGCTTGAACGCAGGAAAGGTCAGCAGCAGATCCACTGA
>CAYGNZ010000182.1:0-6797 GCA_964351345.1 uncultured Bdellovibrionales bacterium
GACTGGAGTAATCAGAGAGAGTTTAAGACCAAGACCAAGGGACAGACACAGTAACAGGCTAAGTAACAGTCACAGGAACAGGAACAGGAACAGGAACAGACGCGGACTTAAGTAACTTCGTTACTAAGTCCTAAGCATCTCCATCCCCCAACTGCGACCGAAAGGTACTCTCAAATATCTTATCCGCGTTCCCTGCTTCAAAGCCGTCACGGCGGTGCTCACGTTTGATCTGCTCTGGAGGAAGATCGGCGTACTCATCAAGCACCGATCGCTCTGCGAATTCTACGTAGGAGCCGGCGATTGTGTGTACCGATGTGGAGCCATCGGGTTCTGCGAATTCGGCTTCTACTGTTTGGGCGACCGTGGAGCTTTGACGAAGTTTTCCGTCAGGACTGGTTTTAATTATTCCGCCTGAATTATTGAGCTTGATTCCATTATCAATCAGCATTTGGTTGAAGCCTTCAAGGCGTTCCTTGCCCTTTGAGAGATTGTGGACGCTGATGGTGAAATGGTTGAGGTAGTAGCGATTATAAATTGTCCAACCGGCGTACTCACTTTCATCAAGGAGACGAGAGTAATCATCCCAGGTTGGGGTTCGCCAAAGCGCTTGGTGGAGGAAGCTATCAACGGCGACGGGGTCATCGAGATCAAGAGAGTCCACGGGGTCTGCTTTTACCTCATCAGTGTAGGAACGAATTAGGGCTTGAGCATCAGCAGAAAGATCTTCAACTCTTAGCTCACTGATAAAGATTCGGGGATAATTCCCTTCCGGTGGTGCATACCAATAGGCGTTGAGTTTTTTCCCTTCAAAATAATACGGGTCTTTGCGCTCGTAGCCATGATGGAGGAAAATTTTTTCAAGCGAGGCAATACCGAGCTGGGGCACACCCATGGTGCGAAAGGCGACGTGATCGTTTTCGATGTCCTGAAGCGAATCAATCAGTCCTTCCTCGATCATTAGGTTCACGATTTTTGTCACATCCGGCACACGCTGTTCATAACGCCGCATCAATCCGGCCAGTATTTGCTCTAGATTTTTAAGATTCGCTTCAGACATTCTCATTACCTCGAAGAAGTTTTACTAATGCGTCGTATTTTCCCACCAAGCGTGGCTCGATTGAGAGTTTCTCCGCTCTGTTCAGCAAGCTGGTGACGTTTTTCCTTATTGTAGCACGAGTAAAGGCCTTTGCGTCTTCGACTTTCTGTCGGGTTTTCGCGTTTTCTTCAGGGGTTACCGCTGAGGTGAGCTCGACAAAGGCTGCAATTATTCCGCCAGGATTCGCAATAAAATCAGGAATTAAGCGGACTCCTTGTTGATAGAGATAGGTTTGCGCCTCAGGCGTGCAAGGGTAATTCGCTCCCTCTACCAGATAGGAGGTCTGAATCTTCTTCATGTTCTCAGCAGTAATTGTATCTTGCACCGCACAGGGAAAAAGCAAATCGCATTTCTCATACAGCACGGATTCAAGGCTGCTCACGCTAAATCCAGCGTTGCTAAGGTACGAGGTGATTGCTGCAAAATCTTGAGCTTGTAGTAAGGCCAGTAATTCTTCACTCGCTCCTTGTTCCCCAAGCTCAACCGTTCCGCCAATGCGCGGATCAGAGATACGCAACACTCGTCCGCCACTCTCGGTGTAGTAGCGCGCAACGGCTGCTCCCATCGCCCCAACACCTTGTATCGCGGCGCCAACACTTGAAATCGGCACACCATCGAATTCGAGTAATGTTTTTGCTGAAACAGCAACTCCTAAGCCCGCAATCCCCTCGCGATCATAATCTGTTCCGCCCATCTCCACGGGTTTACCCGTAAAGCTATTGAGGCTACCGAGCTCATCACAAGCCCAAAGCGGCATTTCTGGTCGAGCGCCAAGGTCGAAACCAAAGCCACCAAAAATCCCCCCGTTCTCTCGCAGTAGATCACGACAGAGTGAGATGAAACGGCGGTAAACCTCCTCGAATCCTTCAGCTCGGGAGTCCGCACGCAAACCTGACTTTGCTCCGCCAAGAGGTAAACCCGCGGCAGCGTTTTTTAACGCCATTACTTTTGCAAGCGCTTTTGTTTCCTCAAGCGTAACGGTCGGAGTAACTCTCGTACCTCCCTTGCCGCAAGGACCGAGTGGTCCTTCCGCTGCAATTTCGGTATTCCACACCACCACAAAACCCTCAACACCAACCGCAGGGTCTCGGACCACTTCCGCCAGCTCCGGTTCACTTGCATCAAACTCTTGTTCGAGTTGTTTCAGTTCCTTGAGGAAAGCTTGAGAATCGCTCGCCATTGCTTTATTTACTCATTTTCTTTGGATAAAAACTCTGCATTGTGCAAACAAGCAGCCACGGAAAAGTATGTCAGATACGACGGTGCAAATCTTTACTTACGGTACCCTCTCTTTTGATGAGGTGATGAAGATCGTGGCCGGCACGACTTACCGCACCGAGCCTGCGACCCTTGAAGATCATGCCCGCTATCAAGTGAAGGGGCAACTATTCCCTGGAGTTTGTAGAGAACCCGGCACGAGCGTCAGCGGTGTCCTCCATTATGGGGTGGGAGCAGAGGCCGTCGAGAAAATTGATTTCTTTGAGGACTCTTTCTATCAACGAGAATTGCTCCTCGTGGAAACTCGGGAAAAGGAAAGAATAGAGGCGTATGCCTATATCGTCCCTCCTGGAGAGCTTCATGTCCTCAGTGAGAAACCCTGGGACGAAGAAAGTTTTTCACAGAACGAACTACTGCGGTATTTAGAACGAGCAAGAAATTGGATGAGTGAGTTTACAGAAACTTAGGCACCCCTAGCTCAATATTTTTTCCAGCGCTTTAATTACGCGCTCGGTATCCTCAAGAGTTCCGATCGAAATACGCACCGTCCCTTCGATTCCGGGACCGGAGCGCGGTCGAACGAGGATTCCGTCTGACTTCAGCGCCTTAAGAACATCAATCCCTTGCGGCGGTTCAATCAGCACCAGGTTCGCGGCGGTGGGCCAGTAAGAGATCTTGTTCTCTTCGAGGTAGGCAAGAAGTCGTGGTCGAGACTTCTCGCGGACCTCTGAAACATAGGCCTGCATGTAATCTCGATGTAAGAGTGCTGCCTCTACGGCAACGGCCGCGAGGCGGTTGACCGCATAGGGACCACGAACTTTAAGAAAGTGCTGCGCATTCTCTTCGCTTGCGATGATATAGCCAACACGAAGTGCTGCTAAGCCCCACGTTTTTGAAAACGTTCTTGTAATGCAGATATTCGGGTATTGCGCGATATACTGCTGAGAACTCGTGCCCGAAAATTCAAAGTAACACTCATCTACCAAGACCAAGGCATTGGGAGCAGCCTCAGCGATTCTGCAAATACCCTCCACCTCAAGCAAGGTTCCGGTGGGGTTGTTGGGATTACAAACAGTGACTACTTGCGTACTCTCTGAAATCAGCGAGAGCACTTCTTCAAGGGGATAGCCCCCCTCTTTTGTGTAGTTCGGGGAATGCACCTTATATCCGGCAAGCTCTGCGCTGTGCGTCAACATTGCAAACGTCGGCGTTGGGACTATCGCTTCTCCTCCAGGAGTAAACGCTGAGCGATAGATGATATCGATTCCTTGATCTGAGCCATTGGTGAACAGCAAATTTTCACTCGGCATTCCGACGTAATCGGCAAGCAAGCTATCTATCGCCCCGTATTCGGGATACCGCTGGAGGGAATCGCTCGCGAGATACCGCTCAAGAGCCTTTCGCACTTCGAGGCTTACGGGCGTGGTGCGCTCGTTGAAATCGAGCAAGAGGTATTCTCCTGTGCTACGCCCTTCAAGCGGTGGCCTGTAGACTTCTAATTTTTTTACACTCGGGTTGATGCTCATGGTGGTACGGAAAATGGCCAATACTGTTGTGGGACCTAATCAAGCGCAAGGCATTGTCTTCCTACTTTTTTCCTCAAGATACGGCAAGCTTTTGCGGCACTATCTATACTAGGTTATTTCTTAGTTGAAAACTGTAGTTCTTCTTAGTTAAAGTTTTCCGCACTTTTTGAGCGAGTATCGAAATTTTCTTGAGCATATTCGGTACCCTGCTGCGTCAAAGACTTTTTGGCTTGTCAGTCTTACCACAAGCGAATAACAAGGTCGCAAGATTCAACCGAAAATCCCCCTAAATAAAGGAGTTAAACTGTGAAATTCAAGCGCTCTCTCGCGTTGGTGTCAGGTCTAGTACTTGGACTGCTCGGTCTCAGCTCTTCAGCCTTTGCTGCTGAAGGTAATGAAATACTAGGCTTCTGGAACGGTTTCCAATCCCTAACTTCAGTAATTGAGTGTCACAAGTTCACCGAGGGTGAGGGAGATTATCTCCTGACTGTGCGAAATCAACTTGGGCAGAGCGTGGACTCAACTGAGTTGGACTTTCAAGGTCTAGGCACTCGACACTTCATCATTCCTGAAAACGTCGCCAAAGACGCCTATGGCTCCTTTGCGATCAGCAAAATAAACGGAAGCAGTGCGAGCAGTGAGCTAAGATGTCACTCAGTCGCCTATAAGTTGCGCCCCACCGGTGAAGTAGAGCTTGTCATGACCACTCCGGCAGTGCTTCCAGAAGACGGTCCTTTTAGCGCTGAAACAGAGAAGCATGCAGGAATTTTTAACTCAGTAAGCCCGAATGCAGATGCCTCTCCAGTAGCAAACTGGCTCACCTTGTTTAACGCAGGGTCAGAGGCTGCAAGCCTCAGTGTTGAAGTATTCAACGTTGATGGTGCTCCAGACGCCTCACAATCTGCTCGCATAGAAGCACTTGCGCCAAAAGAACGTCGAGACATCCCACTTGGACACCCCAACGGACAGCAAATTGGACTCTACAAGGTAGTGCCCGATTCCGAAGCTGCGCACATTGTTTCGTTTAACACCCGAGTTGGCACGAGCCCAAACGGTTCTCAGTTTGCAATTGTACTTCCTTCTCAAGCAGCAACTTGTGATACCGACTTGCTGCCGACTTCGACTTTTGATCCCGCTGTGAACTGGGTTGAAGTAGCCTCCCTTTCATCAAGCGTGCAAACTCTTGCGGCCACTCTAGCAAATGAAGATGGAGCAAGTATTCTTAGCGAGGCAAAAGAAGTAGCACCGTTTGCGCAGTATCACCTCTCGGTAAATTCTGTGCTGCCGCTACAGCAAATTGGTACTGCTCGACTAAAGTGTACTAAGGAGACTCCGGGATTCATCGCTCAAAGTGTGGTGTATGGTCATCCTGCAAGCGGCATCTCTTCAGTAAAGTGGGCCTACGCGGCGCAACCACCGTCTGAGGAGTCGCAAGCTTTTGGACGACTTCTCCTCTCACTCAACACTTTCCTTGATGCCTCAAACTGGGCAAATTTTCTCGGCGATTCCCTGGGAGCAAGCAGCCTTGATTCGCTCTTTGTCGATCCTGCCGGAAACGCCTTCATCACCAACTCTGGTATCGCGCCAGAGAAAGAAGCCAGAGCACTTGCTGCACACGCAAGTGTGGGAGCTAATTTCGTTGGGATGCTGCTAACCCCAACCGAAGCCGGTGCCTTCTCTATTTTGAGAAGCTTCCCCGAAGCCGATGGCTCACTCGCTTACGTCACTTCGGTAAGCGCCTTTGGTGTACCGAAAGCACAATCGCAGTCGATTGCTGCGGTAAGTAATGACGAATGCGACTTTACTTCACAATGTAAGTCAAAATTTGGTAGCAGCGCGACGGACTGTTTTGATAGCCGCTCTGACTCTAGTATCTGCCTTTGTGGGTCTGCACCTTGTGACCAGGGAGGAGCCACCGAAGACGAGTGCGACCGCACATCGGAGTGTAAAAACATCTACGGCAGCTCAGCGAATGACTGTTTCGATAGTCGCTCAAGCCGCAGTATCTGCCTTTGCAATAACGAGCCTTGTTCGGCTGGAAGTAGCTCATCGTCTTCGAGCTCTAGTAGCTCTTCAAGTAGCTCATCCTCCAGCTCTTCGAGTTCCTCATCAAGCTCATCGAGCAGCTCTAGCTCATCTTCTTCGGGAGCTTCAGGCGACCAGTGCAATACTACCTCTCAGTGCAAGAGCATCTACGGTAGTAAAGCCAGCGACTGTTTCAACTCTCGCAGTGATAATAGTATTTGCCTCTGCGGAGGAAATACTCGCTGCGATTCTCTTGGTGGCTCATCAAGTAGCAGTAGCTCCTCTTCAAGCTCAAGCAGCTCAAGTTCATCATCGAGCAGCTCTTCTTCCTCTGGAGGCTCCGTGGATCAGTGTAACACGACCTCTCAGTGTAAAAGCATCTACGGTAGCAGTGCTACGGACTGTAAGAATTCTCAAAGCAGTCAGAGTGTTTGCTTCTGTGGAAACTCACGCTGCGATAGCCTCTCAGGTTCCTCATCGAGTAGCTCCTCAAGTAGCTCGTCTTCAAGCTCTTCGAGTAGCTCTTCCTCGTCCTCAAGCAGTTCCTCCTCTGGTACGAGCGGGGGCTCAGGAGCGTTCATTGAGAAAGATGGGGTAGTGGTAATGGAAGTTGAAAGTAGACCTGCTGCCTCGGGCTGGACCAAGAAGACGAGTATCTCCGGTTACACAGGAAGTGGATACTACGAGTGGACGGGTTCAAACCATTTCAACAGCCCAGGAAATGGAACCATTCGCTACACCTTTAAGATCAATTCTCCAGGAGTCTACGAATTCCGTTGGAGAAGCCGAATCGCGAAAGGAAATGACAACACAGAACACAACGACAACTGGCTACGTTTCCTCAGTGGCAGCAACGCTCCTGGCGAATACAAGATAAATGGATGGACGAAGGTCTATCAGAATCAGAAGAATAAGTGGTCCTGGCAGTCTGC
>CAYGNZ010000183.1:0-6789 GCA_964351345.1 uncultured Bdellovibrionales bacterium
AAAGTAGGGACAGTTCCCTCTGTACCTATGAATTAATTTGTCTCTCCGCTCTTGGTAGGACAATTCCACTAAAGTTTTCTATTTTCTGAATGAATGTTTCATCACCCCGGGACCGAAGCAATCTGCATTAGTCGGAATTGCGAAGTTTGGATATTTGAGAAAAACGCACTATTCGTGTAGGGTTTAGGGCTCCGTATTTAAATCGTTGATCTTTCGAATGTTTTTTTACGAAGAGATGAAAATAATTTGGCAGTCACTAAATACTGCTTAGAGGAAGAGCTTGCAGGTAGGCGAGCGATGGTTCTTTTGTTTCGGTTTTAAAAAGACTTGCATGGGCTTTTTTGTATCAATCTTGCGAGAGCCTCTCAGCGCTTGAGGTAGCAATTCAGAAATCTTCTTTGAACAGAGTTGATCTCTGAATTGTTACCCCAGTTTAAGAAAGGGTTCCGAATCTAAATCGGAACCGAGAGGTGAACTTTGTCTAAAAGAGAATTACAAAAAAAGAAAGCAGGAGAGATATGCGACAAACTATATACGGGAGGCGGTCGACTAAAGGTAGTTTGTAAGTCGTTTTTCGATCGTTCTTACTTCTTTTGCGAAGCCGGTGCTTGCACAAAGTTCCATTTTTTCGACAAGAACCTCAGAGCTTTAGCCGAAGTTCAACCAGGCGAGATAGTAGCTGAGGCTCTCGTTCGAATCGGCAAATCCACGGTAAAGGAAGAGCTGGCGTACTTTGTCGTAGTTGAGCGAGAGTTTGAATCGGTGGAGGTACGGGTCCATTTTGTCGAGGAGTTTTTCCACTTGACGGTCGGCACTTCCTTCCGCGGTGCGGAAAGACTATGTCGCGCGATCAAAGAGCATAGCTGGCACGAACAATAGTAGTCATTCTTCTACTACAACACTTTTTTGAGCGCCCTGTTGCGCTCTTCCTCTGAGTGGTGGCGCTCTTTTTAAAAAAAGGACGTGGCGCTGTTATTGGAGATCGATACTTTCGAAACGCGTTTTGGGCTTTGCGGGTTTGTGGTCCGCCTACGCTGAAGCTTCGGCGGGTTGCGGTTGTTTTGCGGAGCAAAAAACCGCAAAGCCACCCAGCGGAATTGAACCGCTGACCTACTGATTACGAATCACTGGTCAGTGGCTTAACCAGGTTTAGCAGAGATTAACGGATCTTAACAAAGGCTCCTCTTTCCGACCAATTACCATCCAGACCAGCCTCTCGAAATTACCTGAGATTAACGCAGCTAAATATCTCGGGTAGCAAAAAAGTAGCAACGACGTGTTTCAGCTACCCAAAGCACGTCTAGCCGAGAGGTTCACAATGAAAAAGGGTAATCGCTTCGTTTTTACAAAAGCAAAACTAACTTCGCTCCAATCACGAGAAACAAACTACTACGTCTATGACGAGAAAATTTCCGGCCTTTGTCTTCTTGTGACACCAAAAGGGGCAAAAACCTTCTATGTCTACAAAAAGCTAAACGGCACACCTAAACGCATTAAAATCGGTCGATTTCCCTACGCCTCAATAGAGAACGCTCGAAAATCCGGCGGGAGAATCATTGTAGAAATGCAGGAGGGCAAAGACCCAAGCAAGGTAAGGCAACAGGAGAAAAATGATAAATTAACCATTTCCATGGTGTTTCATAGATATCTACACGAATACTCTATGCCCCGTAAAAAAACATGGTCTCAAGACCTATCGCAATTCAACAGGTATCTAGCAGACTGGAAGGATCGGAGACTTCGAAGCATTTCCAAAGGCGATATCGAAAGAAAGATTGCTGACTTACCCGACATCGCTGGAAATCGCCTCCTCTCACTCCTGAGCACGCTTTTTAACTGGGTCATAGATAGGGGTCTGACGAAGGAAAACCCTGCGCAAGGTATCAAACGTGCTCCTGAGAAGATGCGAGACAGAGCACTTTCTATTTCCGAATTGCGTCGCTTCATCGCTGCGGCCAAGGAAGATAATCCGCTGGTAGGAGATTATTTCCTGATGAGCATCTTCACGGGAGCAAGACGCTCAAACGTCCTTTCAATGCGATGGGATGAAATCGATATAGAATGTGCAGTTTGGAGAATCCCCCAGGAAAAAATCAAACGGGGAGAACGCACCTTGGAAGTGCCCCTACCACCTCCGGCAATTCAAGTTCTGAAAGGTCGCCCCCGAACTGCCTCACCATTCGTATTTCCCAGCACTGGAAAATCCGGACACCTAGTGGAGCCAAAAAGGGGTCTCAGGCGAATTCTCAAACGTGCTGAAATCACGACGCACACCAGAATCCATGATTTGCGACACACATTCGCCTCGCTGCTTGCCAACGAAGGTGCAAACGCCTTCGTCATCAAGGCGGCTATGGGACATAAGGATTTTAAGACAACTTCGAGATATGTAACCCCATCTCTAAAGGCTAAACGCTCTGCTGTAGAGGCGGCGTTTCAAGAGATAGACCTCGACGTGTTACGAGCATAAAATCTCTCTCAGTCGATTCCCTCAGATCCAGGACCGCTAAATAAGGTTAATACAGATTAACCAAGGTTATTTGAGGGAATAGTAAATGTCAGATGAAAACAACGACCGACTCATGACTCGCCAGGAGACCGCTGATTACTTGAAAATGGCAAAAGGCACTCTCGATGTTTGGGCCTCGACGAAACGCCACGATCTTCCGTACTACAAGGTGGGACGAAATGTTCTATATCGAAAATCTGAAGTAGACAGGTGGCTAGACTCTCGGAAGATGAGCACAGAGACCGATCTATTAGGCTAAACGCAAAATTCGATTTTAGGTCTCGGCTTTTCGTGCTCGCCTCCTCACAGGAAGGCGCTCATAAAGGTCAACGCCTTGGTCTTTACAATACAACCGAATATCCTCAGCAGCGGTGAGAAACCACTCAGTACACTTTTTTGCGTATGGCTCCTTACACGAGGATGCTCCGTGGACCAACTTATGTCTCAGTTTGAGTGCTTTCACCACCCCGTTCCAGTCTGAAACGACAGTTGGTAGGCTTTCTCCCGTATGAAGAAAGACCTCTGCTTTCCAGGAATCTTTGTAATGTTCGGACCCATGGACTTTCCTCAACCGCTTCCTTATCTCGGTATTGGGAGAAACTCCAAGCGAAATAATTGCTCGCTTAGCAGTCCACTCGAAGTGGCTACACGCGAAGATAACGGAAATGGCCGGATCAAACTCTAACGCTTTGCGAAGTCTAACGGCTCTAGAGGCAGGTTTATCTCTTACAAGAAACATTTTGTTTGCTCCTCACTATTAACTAGTCGTTGGCTACTTCCAAATCCCAGTTCAGATTCTCAGAATACCCCGGTAGTCGCTCAGTCTGGACCACCGAGAGCATCTGAGAGAGAAAGTCGGCGAGGTAGTCTTTGTTCACCACATAGTGATAATGCAAGAAAGGGACATCAGAGTTAAAGAAAACGGGGTTTAAAAGGCCGTTCGCATTGTTAAATACAAACCAGGGCACATCTTTCGCTATGCATGTGCTGTCATCGCCGATTCTTAACGCGAGTAGAGGTGCGTTGGTAACCATTATAGAAACAAATTGGTAAAAATTTTTCCCTGCCTCTTGTACGATATAGTCTTCATTCCACTCGTCGCGACAGAGAAGCAGGTTCCTAGCACTCCAATTGAGTTGCTCCACTGCTCTCATAAACTTGTTCCGAGAGTCTGAATCTTGCTTATAGACTTCTTTAGAAATCTCACCTTGATAGAAATTTGCCCAATCTCCGAATAGTAGTTCCTCGGGTATAGTGAGACTCTTAGTCCCGAATGGAGGTGTATCGGTACGGCGTTCTGGACTGAGCGATTGGTGGACTACAAGTGGAAAAGCAAACCCATTCGGTGGTTCAGTAGAACGGAACAGCAAAAAACCGTCGCTTCGATGCCCCTTGCACTCAATAAGCACATTTTGGTAGACACGCGCTCGAACAACTGGACCTCGAAACTCTCCCGCAATGTACAAATCTAGCATTTCAACCGAGATTGATCCTTTGGCGTAGACGTCGATCTCGGAAACTTTCTCCTCAGGCCCGGACAAACTATGAACCACTCCGGAAACTGCTTTGCCGATTTGAGTCGTAGGAACTCTCCCTGATGGAGTAAAATCTACGAGTACTTCACGAACGATCTTTTCGGTTTGGTGCTCCAGTAGAATCCCGCTACTTTTCACGGTACGCTCAAGAACCTCGTCATTTAGATCAGATTTGGGACTCACTGAACACACCTCCAATTGCTGTTCTAAGTGCATCCACTTGGTTCTCAAACCCTAGGAAATGCTCTCGTGTTCTAGGAACTGTTCTGCGTTTTCCTTCACAGTCAGATTTAATTTTTTCGGTCACTAATACCTGCCAAAATTTTTCTGGGCGAAAATTTTTGTCTAGAAGAAAAACATATACTTCATTGCACATCGAAAGATTATTCCAGGGAGAAGTCGAGCGCGTATTTGAGAAAGCCGATACCGTCTTGACTTGAATGTTATACACTGGGTCCTGCGAAACCTGAATATCAAAACCCTTGCCGCTATGGTTCGCATTGAGGGAGACGTCATAACCCTGGGGACAAAACTGGCTCCGAGCAAAAAGCACTCCATAAAACTCGCCGATTACCCCTGTCTTTTGGTCACCGACGGGCAATAGTCGTTCGCTTGGGTTTACACCCTCTTTCAATGCTTGCCTCTGGAGGTTTTCCAAATCTCGATAGCCCGTGGCGTACGAATCCACAGTGTTAATAATGGACCCTAGTGAATGCAGGTTCCCACCAAAGACCTTCGTGACCAGGCGGGAAAGCATTCTAGCCAAGCGATTGGAAAGGCCCAAACGAATTTCTATTTCTCTCGAAAGTTCCTCGTAATACCACTGCTGATCAGCCTTCGGATGATTGAAACGATCCCAAACGGCATCACCGATAGTCTCAAAGTCGGCTTCAATCGACCTAAGATTGTCTATCTTATCTGCACAGATGACCGATAGCACATCGGCCTCTGCCAATTTCAGAAACTCGATTGTATGTTCTTTTCTTGTCCGCCAAGGAAGAGTCTTATCGGATTCAGATGCGCCTTGGACCAGGCGACACACACGCTCTCCGAACCTAGATCGGATTTCCTGAGCAGTCACCCCGCAGTCCTCAATCACATCGTGGAGATAGCCAGCAGCCACTACCTCTGAGGAACAGTTCTCCCGTAGGAGAATTTCTCCAACTCTAATAGGGTGTGTGAAGTAAGGGATGTTTGTGCTCTTCCGAAACTGGCCCTGATGGGCCTGAAATGCGAATTCGAGGGCTTTCTCAGTAATTTGCTGGTTCTTGTTCACTTTTAAATTTTACGACTACTTGAAATTAGTCCCTAGAATTGGACCTCAAAGTTGGAGTTGAAGAAAGTGAACAGATCCTTCCTTGAAATGGTGAAATCTCCATCAATCGGACCAATTTCTGTAGCAACTAGGTCTCTCAAGGCTGAATCATTAATAGCCTTCACGTCTTCGCTCCTGAAGACTACGGATTTTCCAATCACGCCTTCCCAAACCCACCTTTCTTTGACGACCGGAATCTCACCGAGCACTTTGTACTCGGCATCAATGATTCGAGTATCCGGATCGACATTTCTCTTGCTGAACATCTCCTGAAGTTCAGTCATTGTGTAATCACTCAATCATCACCTCTGTCGCTAACCCGACCACATAAGTCGGAAACACTAACACTATCCGCATATGCATAGGAAAATGCGGCAATTTCTGAGGGATGCAACGACCTCCCTCACGACTTGATTTGATTTTAGCACAAAACCTGAAGACTCTGCGTGGCGATTTGTCTCAGGTTCAGTTCGCCAAAGAGATTGGAGTATCTCAGTCCACCTTAAACCGTTTGGAAAATGGTCATATGGGGGCCTCCTTGGCGCTCCTGGAACGAATAGCGAAACGGTTGAAGACAGACCCTCTTAAACTCCTAAAGCCCAGGTGAGAGCATTCTGCCTCTCTGTGTTAAAGTTGATTGAATGACTCGTATTTGCTATGCATATCCGCATAGAGCATTGACGAGGACTCCATGAAACTTGACGTTCCCCAACCAAATATTTCAGTTACTGAAGCAGAGGAAGTTCTATCCCTTGCTCTCTCACATCGCGGAAACTGGAAGATCAAGAGCATTCCCAAGTCCCAGATGATCAGGTTCAGAAAGGGGATATGGTGTGGCTATCTTCAGTTTAAGAGCACCAAGAACGGCTCTCGCATCCGCTTCCAAATTCTATTTAAGCCTCTCTGGTTGCTGGTCTTTGTCATTGTCTGGCCACTCGGACTGCTAATGGTTTTATTCCTACTTTCTAAGCAGACCACCCTCCTTCCTGCCATTAAAAAGGTCTTTGAGAAGCACTACCTCGAAGGTTCGCTGCAACTACCGTCCTCATCGTCGCCTGCCTCGTTAGACACCTATGTCGAACTTGAAAAACTGGCTTCATTAAAAGAACGGGGAGTTCTAACGGAAGACGAGTTCACACTTCAGAAAAAGCAGTTGTTAGGGACGCGATAGAATCAATGGCCGAACTATACCTATGATTCGCGATCATCGGTTTTGCATACATGATCCCTTCAATGATTGGATTTACCCGACGGCATCCGAACCGATGGGTAATACTTATTCTAAACGTGTTCCTGGGTGCTACTGGAATTATTTGGGCACTTTGCCTCATCTGGGCACTAGGTTGGTTCAGCAAGGAGGAGAGGCAGCAGGAAGCAATCGCAGTACCCCGAGAGCAAGAAACTCGCCTTGTCGCCAACTCTACAGTATC
>CAYGNZ010000184.1:0-4862 GCA_964351345.1 uncultured Bdellovibrionales bacterium
CCTACCTCTAAGTCCACTCTGCGTTTCGATTCTTTTGAAAAATTGACGATGGGATTGTGAAAAACACTCTTGTTTGGAATCAAGACGTGCTGACCCGTAAAAGTTCGAATGTCGGTTGAGCGCAAGGTAATGTCTCTCACTACTCCTGTGTAGTCATTCGTTTCGATAATGTCGCCTAAAGAGAAAGGACGGCGCATTGACATCACGACACTTGCCATCAAATTGGCGGCAAGATCCTGAAAGGCAAATCCAAGTGCTAAACCCGCAATACCAACCCCTGCAAGAAGCGAAGTGACTGTCTTATCTAGTTTCAGTACGCCAAGCGCAATAAAAATCGCCGCGCAGAAGACACCCGCCTTGGACAGGGTGACGAGAAGACCATTGATTTGATGATTGGAGGAAACTTTACGCAGTACCTTTACTGCGAGCCGCCCTACGACGATGGAGAATATCCATCCAACCAGTAAGATGACGATGGCGACTAGAATGTTGGGGAGCATGATTAAAAAATCTGATAGCCACGTTTCGAGTTTTTTCAAAACAGGTGTCAGAGCTGAATTCACGTCAGAGCTAAGTTTTTCAATACTTACGGTATTTTCAGCTGGCATCTAGCAATCTCCCTCAGTGGTTAAATAGTGAAAAGTGTAACCCTGCAGCGAGAAAACGACCCTGTTGCCGATCATATCGACAAATATGGGCTCTGTTTTGAAGTCTGTATTGCTACTCAACGCTGTAGAGAGCTATCGAGTACGTGCAAATAACGAGAAGGGACGTGGTACACTCAATGAACCTTCGCAATTCTCACCTTCACAGTCCCAGATGAACGCATTTTCAACTCTTTGGCAGCACTACGGCTGAGGTCGATGATTCTACCTTCCACGAAGGGACCTCGGTCATTAATCGTCACGACGACGCTTCGACCGTTATCAAGACGCTCTACTAATACTTTCGTACCAAATGGAAGACTGCGGTGTGCCGCGGTTAACTTAGTAGCTCGGTAAGGCTCCCCGCTTGCCGTTAATTTCCCTTCGAATGAGTCTGCATAAAAAGAAGCCAGGCCCTTACTCCACTGACGCGGCTTCTCGGGTGCGCTTTTGGTAACTTTAGCCGGTTTTTCTGGAACTACGGGAACTCGATTACAGGCATAGAGAGCACTTGCGCCGAACACTGCTGCCATTGTCGCCAAAATCGTAGCGCGCATCGAACGAGATGTTGTGGGCATGATGGGTCCTCTTGTTAGCTGAGTAAGACCTGAAACGCTTTAACGCAAGCTACCACGATTAAGAACACGAGGAAAATTAGAGCAAATGCAGAACCAATTACTCCGAAAATTAAAAACCGTCGTGCAGACTCGGCATCCCGAGGGGCTCGTGTAGAGGCAGACAAATCTTTGCGGAGTAAATCCACATTCTTCTTGTTTGCTCTAAAACCAACGTCAAAGAGGTCGCCGAAAAGCGGAATGGAACCAAGGGAAGCGTCAAGTGCCGCATTCGCAAACATTCTGGCCAAAGTGGTTTTTTTTGCACCGAGCTTGATGCCTTGAGTCACGATGTAGCAAGAGAGCAGAAGGCTTGCTGCATCGCCGATACCGGGCACTAAACCCACAATCGAATCCCAGCCGAGAGCAACGTCTACTCCTGGAATCTTAAAGCGTGAATCCATGGAGTACGCGAGACGGTCCAAGCTCTCAATGGCTTTCTGCTGCGCGTTTTCTGGATGTGCGGAGGAGGGAGTGTGAGTTTTCATTCTTTGTCTACAAAAGCTCAGCGAACAAGGTCGCAGAAGTCAGAGTGGCAGCCTAAAAAGCAATCCAGTCAAAAAACCAGTTCTTCACTCAGTAAATTTAGCCAATCATCATGGAGTGGGCAACTCGAGTGCCTACCACCAGGGAACAATCGCATGACCTAGATCATACATTATCTGAAGATAAGTAGGAGCGTGACGTCGGTCATAACAATCTTTTGAACTCTGAACTACAGTTACCATATCTCTTTTATAAGATTTAACCATTTAGGAGGAAACAATGTTAAGTTGGTCTCTAACATTCTTATTAGTTGCTATCGTTGCTGCAGTACTCGGCTTTGGAGGCATTGCCGGTGGAGCTGCTTCAATAGCGAAAATACTATTCTTCGTTTTCTTAGTTCTTTTCGTTGTCTCTCTTGTTACCGGACGACGGACGCCTACGGTCTAAGTGCAGACGACTACTACCGAGCGTGAAAGGGCAGTGAGCAAAAGCTTACTGCCCTTTTTTTTGCCCACGGAACGGTAACGAGCGAATTTTTCAATTTCTTCTCAATGGTCTTCCGACTCAGTTGAAACTTTCGCGTCGTTTTTTGCCTCAGACTTTGAGTCGTTAATTCCAGACTCGGTATGCAATGGCTTTTCCTTCGGTGTCTGGCCAACAGCAATCTCCGTATTCGGATGAACTGACTCAAGTAGAGAACCAAGATAATCCTGTAACTCCAATGCAGAGCGTCGTGAAAGTCCAAATATTTTTCCAAATGCAGCGGATTTCATCTGAGGCGTGGAAATATTGAGGTCCCAAAGCAAAAAAACTGTATCGATCAAGTCTCGATCCAGGTAGATGTCCGTGATTTTAGAAATAGGGAAGGAGGAGCGGGTTTTTAGGATGACCCCTTCGGTTACCGTGAGATTCCCTAGGTCGACGCCGTATTCATAGGTGATAAAATAAAGCACTTCATAAATCAGCTTCCCGCAGCAAAGTAGTAGCCCGCCAAAAATTACCCAGACGGATACGGTGTTGAGTAGCTCAACAAACAGGCCCTCACTCGTCGGATTTACCCTCGCATCAAGATACCTGAACAAAGTGAAGTACAGAGCAACCGCATAGGTAACCAGCCACAACCAGCTCCTTCGAATCACCACTCGGGCCGCCAAGGGATAGTCTGCCCTGAGATCAATCGGATCTTGGTTTGTCGTTAAGTTATCAACGATCAAATTTTGCATGTTCCCCTCTCCAGTGCCGGACGAGTAAAAAGCAAGAACTACTCCGTGAGTTCCGATATTTCCCCGCGAATTTCGGGAATGTCCTCGAGTATCTCATCAGTGCGAGATTCAACCTGAGACAAGGAATCTTCCGATGGGCTATTTTCTGAAGTCGAATCTTCTCCGCTTGAGTCAGAGTTGTACTCCTTCTCGCTCTCAGCGTCAGTAATCTTCACGCCGAAAATATTTCGTGAAACCACTGGCTCACCCCGTTTCGTAGCGTCCGCTTCCGGCGCTTCGATATCCATGCCCTCTTTGAGCGCGTTCGCGACCCCAATTGCAAGCTCTTTCCCTTTACCGTCTTTATCCTCAGAATGCTGCTCATCCTCCTTCGTACTTTCGACTTCAACGTCGGGAACAAAGAGGAATAGAGCCAAAATGCAGATGCACACGACGGCCGCCAGGAGCGTCAATAAGGGCGCAAAATGATCAAAGCGTTTTTTCGCTAACTCTTCCATGGCACATCTCCAGCGTCGCTACTAAGAATGATAGACCAAATTCTGCTAGGTTGACTACCTTCGAAGAGCAGTCGCTCAAGCGTGTACGGAGTTGTCTACTTCTTGGACTTTTCGCAACATACTTCAACAGCTTTCAGTGTTTCTTTAATCGTATAACGATGTTTCGCGCCCGCGGGCACTCTCCAGGAGTCTCCAATTCCCAGCTCTACCTCCTCATCGCCCACGGTGAGCACCGCAGAGCCACTGATGACATAACCGAGCGTTTCGTATTCACGAGAGACAAACTCTTTATCTGGCACGTTTTTCTCATGCCACAGTCTCATGAAGGCGTTCTCGCCCTCGATCAAGAATCTTTCACCATGTTCACCAATCTGTGCCTGGGTTTCGCTAGTTTTGAGTTCCATATCATTTCCTTTTGCGTTTCTGAGTTCTACCAATACAAGGCTGTCACCCCGAATGTCTCTCGGGGCGACAGATGTCCGAAGCTAGGCTCTCAAGCTTTCCAAGGCGTTAACATGCTGGCGCTGGCGGGGGATCAGTTCCCGAACTATCAGCTCTCTACAGTCAGGAGCCATGTCCTCGTTGTTTGCTGCCCGCGAGTACTTTAACTCACCGTGCTTTTCACCTGCTTGGAGAACCGCGAGGGCCGCCGTCTCTCCGAGCATTTTGGCTCCACCTTCGGTAGCCTTGGCGAATTCTCCCCAGGCGCCAGAGTCCTCAGTGGGCTGAGCGCCCATCTTTATGATCCTGTCGCGCAGAGAATCAGCACTGTCTCTGTGATCTTTTCGAATACTTTTCAACGCAAACGACTCGCTCTGACCCGAGACCGCTTCGAGTGCTTGGTCGTAGGTTTCCATCGCAGAGATTTCACCGCGAAGGAGGTCGTTACAAATCGCAACGCATTTTTCGGTATTCATCAATTGTTTCTCCCTTTCTCGGTTTATAAATTCAAACGAAGAGAGCTGAGAATGTGAGAATACTTACAACTCTCATCCCTCATCATGATAAAGGGAGAAACTGACAGCAATGAGCCTGCTTAGGTGTGACCTCATTTCGGTATGATGTAGCTCATACGTTTGAGCTAAGCTAAAACATGGCATGGGGAGGAGTCTTCACTCTACAATGGCGGAAGTTTTTAACAAAGGAGACCTACTAATGAATTTTATCGTCAGTATCTTACTAAACGCCTTGGTGCTGCTCGTCACTGCAACACTTGTCAGCGGATTTGAGGTGACCTCATTTCTGCCAGCGGTGTTAGGAGCGATTGTTCTTGGGCTAATCAATACACTCATTCGACCAATATTTGTCATACTGACTTTTCCCATTACCGTGGTAACTTTCGGCCTATTTTTATTCGTGATTAACGCATTGATGCTGAAATTTGCGGCCGGTCTAGTT
>CAYGNZ010000184.1:4872-6744 GCA_964351345.1 uncultured Bdellovibrionales bacterium
ATTATTGGATTGTGGCCAGCAATACTTGGAGCCTTGCTTATTTCACTTCTCAATTGGCTACTCTTGGGTTTTCACAAGGAAGACGTGTAAGCTCGTCTAGCAAACGCGAAGAGCAGGCGTTCTCTACGCCTGTTGCCGCGCTGTTTGGTTGAGGTTCTCCAAGGTCGAAACTACGGACTGCTGATGCTCGACTCTCTCAAGTAGAAGCGCATTCTCCGCTCGGTTCAATTTGTCGGAAGCTAAAGCGGATTGATAGTTTTGCAGCAATTGTTCTTCTTCTTCCAATAGACTCGAAACTGCTGAGCTCTGAGTAAGCTTTGCAGTCAAACTCTCAGCAAAGTTGCCCAACTCCTGGAGAATACCTCCCTCGGTGTCTGGCTCACAGCCAAGGGCACTGAGGAACGTAGACATCTGCTCGATCGTGTGCTGATGGCCATTTCTCAGAAGTTCTAAACTTGCTCTTGTGACGGGATCTTCTACTGATTCAATCACATGATTGTAGCTGTCGACCGCGGCATGCTCCTGCTGAACAAAATGATTGACTAGGGATGCAGTGTGACTGTCCCATTTCTTTCTCCTCCGCTGAATACCAATTCGGCTACAATTTTTTTGGTGGTTTCGTTGGTGACTGAGGATCAATTGGTTCCGCCGGAGAATTAGGTTTTTCCGGTTTGGTAGGAACGGTCTCCGGTAGGGGGTCAACCTTAGGGATGGGTTGCTCGTGCGGATCGCTCGGTGGCTTATACTCTGGTGATGAGTTAGGAATATTAGGTATTTTTTTCTCAGACACCTTGGCCTCCTTGATTGCGCGACAAATTAGGCGGCTTGGGGCGCGTCGTTACATCCCCCGAAGATAATACAACACACCTAAGGTATCGCAGACTAAATCACAATTCTATGCAGTGGAGTCGTTCTGGGCTATGAGCTGGCTCATGTAAAAATGAGTTGAAAACTCTGTTCTGCCTACGCAGGCAACAGCGTTTCCTCAGTACGTAGTGGTAAGTACGGAGTAGGACCACAACTGACATCGCGTAGTGTCGCGGCGGCCTGTTCAGTATCGACCAATGCCCATTCGATGTCCTTTTCACCATCTTTCTGAATTCCAACGACGCGACGAACGATCAAAAAAGTTTCCGGGCGGGCATCATGTGAAGAATCAATCACGCGAAAAATTTTAACAGGAATGCCGAGTTGCCGAGCCGTTCTTTTCGCAATCGGACGCAATTCCTCTGCTTGTCGAGCGAATTGCCATTTATTTTTGCCTGGGGCAGGACAGGCGTATACTTTCGATCGAGCAGTAAATGGGTTAACTTTTTCTGGTCTGCGAACCACAGAACTCTCCTTTACCTTATCTGTGAGTTTGCGCCTAAAATATTGATTCAATACGAAAATGCGGAAAAACCGAGAACTTTAGGCTCTCTCTGTCGCGTAACGGCAGTGCGGCGGTAAAACTTAAGTTTGACTATTCTTGAGCGCAGTAGATGGAGTAGAGCGAGTGCATTCCGCTAGCGAAGTTTGTGAAAACCGATTAAAAGCTTTGAATTATGAGCACTACGAATCAACATAAATTCTTAGCAACAGCTCGATTCCTAGGAGTAGTCGAATGGGAGAGTAAAATTCTGATAAGAATTTGTTCCTCTCTTATGCTTTTACTTTTGTCCTCCTGCACTGAGGTTGGGCTTTTTGCCCTGAACAGTTATGCGAATTTAGACGGACAAGAAATAATTCGAGATATTTCTTACGGGCAGAAATCATACCAAGTTCTAAATTTGTATCGACCCGAGCGAGGTCGCTCGGTTCGAGGAGTAGTGGTGTTCTTTTATGGCGGAGGATGGAGTTCTGGTTCGAAGGACGAATACGACTTTGTTGCAG
>CAYGNZ010000185.1:0-6717 GCA_964351345.1 uncultured Bdellovibrionales bacterium
CTTTGGCGGATTTCTGTAATTTCATTTTTGTCAGCGGGCTTGGTAGCTCGTAATTGGCGATAATGAATGTGTGACGAACAGAATCTCCTGCTTGATCAACCATAAGCGCGGTGTGTTTTGCTTCGATTGTTAGCTCCTTGCCATCTATTTTTGCACTTAGTCCTTTTGGACCAGAATTACAGCCAACGCTAAGAAACGCCGCGAGAGCGAGAGTCAGGAGCAAAGTCTTTTTCATCAGAGGCTATTCCTTAGTAATTAAAAATCGGAGTCATATGCTTGCTTTTTTCTTTCCGTTGAACGAAAAGTTCCTCACAAGCTAAGCATGTCTTGCTATTACTTAGAAAGACTTTAATCTGATGTCGTTTTGGTTTTATCAGACAGAAGGAACTGTCCCCCTACACTTTTTTCTAACAATAAATAATTGCTTACTCTTTGGTTCCTATCCCATTCTGCTACCATTTCCAATCTTCTGAGGTGACATGATTCGAGTCGTTATTTTTGGAAAGCATTCAGCCGGTTGGATGGAAGCCTTAAACCCCTCTGCGTTTGTTTGGAGAGGCATTTGCGACAACGTTCAATTCTTGGAATCAATTGAAGACCTGGAGCTACTGCGGTGTTCGCTTCAAAAGGACGAGCGCTTCGTCGTAATTCCCTTATTGGAAAGTCACATCAAGCTATGCACCAGCGACTTCCCCGCCCTCGTCCCATCGCCTACTGCGTTAGAAATTCTGGAAGATAAAGCTAAGTTTTTTCATTATTGTCTCAGACATGCGCTTGATGTGTTTTGCCCGAGACATTTTGAATCAATTGACGCATTGGAGTTTCCTGTTGTCTTAAAGCGAACTAATTTAAATGCTACGGGAGGCATTACGGTGGCTCATTCGCCGGAAGAACTTCGCGTACTATTGGCGCAGCGTCCGTGGGTAGGCCACTCGTATGTACTGCAGGAATACATCGAAGGCTCTGAAGAATTTGTTAGCCATCTGATCTGCGAAAATGGACGCGTGCTTTGGGACCACACGGTTCGCTATGGCGGAGTAGGAGAACAAAGGATTGTTCGACCGAAACCTGTACTCGATAGCTTTCGCACATCTGACAAACTCCTTCGCATCTTTGAGAAAATTTTACTTCCTCTCAATTTCAGCGGTCCGTGTAATATTGACTACAAAATTGACCCTTTAGGTCGTCTGAGAATCTTCGAGGTTAATCCTCGTCTTGGAGGATCGCTCATGCGTTACGACAAAGTAGAAGTCTTGCGCTCGGCCTTGGATTGTATCGTGCGGACGACACTTGCAAGACCTGGAGAATTCACTTACCCGCTTCACGATACCGTAAATCTCTCCTCGAGAACGAAGTCGCTCGGTGCGAGGTTCTAAGGGACAGAAGGAACTGTCCCTTACATTGGCGCCCCCTACTTTGCCTCCCCCTCACGAAGCGGCATCACAGCTCGGAGGTGTAGACGTTAACTGCTCACTTATCGCTTTTGCAATCGACTCTCCAAAGATCCCATGACGCAATTCACTTGGGTGAGGGTCAGTTTCTGAGAGCTTGAGTGCTGGCACGGGAATGTTGTGCTTGTGGATATGGCCAATGTAGGACTCCCGAATCTGTAAAAGCTGAATATAGGGTTCTTGATGAAGAATCCACAGCTTATCTCGCTCTTTCGTCCAATTTTTTTTGGGGTTAATCGCAAGAAAGAGCGGCATATTTCTTTTCTTCGAAATCTTGGCCAATTCTGCAAGAGCGCGGTTCGGATTGAGGCGCTCCATAAACTCATTTAGCTCAGCTCGTTTCTCCGGGTCTTTTATCTTTCGTATTTTTTTTCGAAGCCGGAACTCCTGATACAGCTTCGTGCGATCTTGAAGATCGTGAATATAAAACGGCATACCGAAATCATTCTCGACGAAAAACACTAGTACCGCATCTAAATCAAACTTAAGATTGTATTCCCGAAAAGCCGCGACCTCTTGAAACGTGGAGTAGCCAGGAACTGCGAAATTGAGAACCTCAAAGGTTGGTTTATTTTGATACTGCTCATTGAGCTTGTTCTCAAGAATGCGAGCAAAGATTTTTTCCTGCTGCACGCCCCAGCCGAAGGCGTAGGAGTCACCCAGCAGTGCGATACGGTAGTGACAGGCTGGTTTTTCGAGCTTGCGTTCAGGCCCACGCATTCCATGGGAATTGGTCGTGACGCGAACGTCTTTAAATTTGACGTCTAGATTCGGCTTAAGCCGATAAATAATTTGGTCAGATGGATGTGGATCGATGATGCTGCGCAAACTCACCGAGCCATCTGCTTGCGTATCTCTTTCGTCACGTTTGGTAACGGTTTGGCGAAAATGCGCCAATGACTTAAACGCCCCGCCTTCTGGGATTGCCACTCTATCACCTACCCAGTAGCGCTGATAGCCCTCCCACAGGAGAACGCTAAAAAGGAGACTGAGTATCGTTGAGAAAAAAAGAAGAAGAAGATTCGTTTTCACAGCAAGCGTCCGTGAGATGCGGAAAGATTTCTTTATACCACATGCTCACATACTTGCCATACCCTGCCCATCTCTATGGGGGATAGTCCCTTCTGTCCGTAAGCAACAATTTTCCCAATGTCAGAAATAGGAAACTTTACCTTTTTCCTCCAATTCCAATTTTAGAAAAAAATTCTGCCTTCAAGCTAACCTATGGATCGAAACCCGGAGGTGGCCCAAAGTCCGACAACGGAGACTAAGAAAAGGATGAAAAGATAAGAGCTTTATCGCTTAGTCATTGGAGCCTCTGTGTTTCGAGCAAAGAGTTTACTTTGCAATTTGGGATATCGCATCTCGATTACATGACCATCCGAAACGTTAGATTGAACTGCTCCTAAATTGTTTCCACACCATTTTTCCAACAAAACAGACATTTTTTAATTTGGTTGATATCCCCGGCATGCTAAACTCCCGTCATATGTAGCATATGCTACATATTAAAGAATTACTTCGGGAGAATTTCGATGAAAACTACGATTTTTGTCACCTTGCTTTTATCCATACTCATTTCTGTACCCTTCGTTGGAATCGCAAAGGCGGAAATGGAGAGTGCTGAAACTGCCAAGACAGGTCCACTCGGATTCGGCGCGCGAGAGCTGACAAGAGAAATGCAAACAGATCGGCCAGACTTTACCGAAGGAACGCGTACAGTTGACGCAGGGCATCTACAACTTGAGGCGGGATATACGTACGTAAGGGATTCTACCGACGGTGTTGATACCGATACTCATACGCTTCCTGAGTTTCTTCTGCGCTTGGGAATTACTGAGCGCACAGAACTTCGTTTTTTTGGCGAAGGCTATGTCCACCAGCAGGTGAAAACAGATGAAGCTCCGAAACAGACAACCGAAGGAGGTACAGATGTCTCTATCGGCTTTAAACATTTCATTGCTGAGCAAGATGGCGTAATTCCAGAGCAGGGAATCATCGCCGAGCTTGGTCTTCCGATTGGTAGTGATGAGTTTTCAAACAACAAAGTGCAACCGCTTGTAAAGCTCCTTTGGGCCTATGAACTAAGCGCGCATCTGGGGATTGGTGGTAATGTGAACTTTGATTTTCCAGTCGTTGATGAGCAACGAATCCTCGAACTATCGAGCTCCTTCTCTGCAGCGTACAGCCTCACTGATAACTTTGGCACGTACATAGAATATTTTGGCTTTTATCCAGAGGATAACGATGTTGACGCTGAGAATGCGCACTACCTCAATGGCGGTCTAAGCTACCTCTTCTCTCCAAATCTCCAGCTTGATATTCGAGCCGGATTCGGGTTGAACGAGGACGCAGATGACTTCTTCACCGGCGCTGGGGTAAGTTTTCGACAATGAATCAGTGGCGAAAGATATTCTTAACTATTCTTAATCGCAGAAATTAAGTCGTAGACTATCCAAGGTTTCCGCATAAACTCCTTCACCCCGATGGCGGCAAAGCGTTGTCGAGAAAACTTGTCGGCACTTGCGCCGATGATCTTTATCTGCGGCTTTTGCGCGCGAAGGTCTCTCACGAATCTTGGTAAATCCCCCACTGAATCAGAGTCGAGCAAAACGTACCGTATTTCTTCGTCTTTGCCGTAAATCTCCATTGCTTCATCTGCGGATCTGGCCGTGTGGCAGACGCATTCTAGTTCAACGAGTGCTTCACTTGAGAGCTTTCGCAGCATTTCGTCTTTTTCAACGAGCAGGATATGTTCCTGAGTATCAAGCTTCGCTAAACCGGGAGAGGAAATACCAAGAATCAAACTGAGTAAGGAGTAGGTTTTATACGGTCGCTCTTCTCCGGTGAGAATGACATAGATGAGACGTTGGCCGTCTTCAGAAGCTCTCGCACGAACAAACCAAATTGACTCTCCGTCTTGCTCAATTTCGCGCTCTGCTTTTTCAATAAGCTTAGGGCTTAACTCCACCCAGCGCTTTAGCGCACTCTCTAGGCGAGGAACTTCGCTATTCTCGAAACAATCCGCAAACGATTCTAATTGACTCTCACGCCGAACCTGCTGGAAAAGTTGTTTTGCATCAGGAGTAGCGTATAGAATCTTTCCGTTCAGGTCTGTTTCGACAATGGCAATCTGAGGCGTTTGGGCTGGCTTTTTTGGGGATTCCGCAGCTCTCTCAACAATGCTCTTCAGTTCAGCAATATCGAATGGCTTCTCGATAAATTCAAAAATCTCCATCCGGCTGGCCTTTTTGCGCAAATCTTCGGATGCAAAACCAGTCATGACGATTGGTTGAATATTTGGCTGCACACTTCGCAAGGCGTCCACCACATTCAATCCATGAATATGATCGCTAAGCATCCAGTCGGTAACCAAAATGTCAGGCCGTTCAAATATTCCAATTTCAACCGCCTGGTGACCATCACCCGCGGTGATAACCTGATAGCCAGCCCTTTCCAGACTGAGCGCAAGCTGGGTTCGAAACCCTGCTTCATCATCGACAACAAGAAGTTTCTTCATTTTCATCTCCCTGCGTTCGGAATAGATAGTGATTAAATTTGGACCCTCATCCGGAACAAGAACGATTCTATTCTGAAGCTACATCAGCCCGTTGAGAACGTTTTTCAAATCCTCAGCAATCCAAGGCTTGGGCAGAAACAATCCCACTCCTGCCTTTTCAAAATTCTCCCGACAATTCGCTCCACTGGTGCCGACAATAATAGCTCCAGAGCGCTCACGGCGAATCGCTTCAATCACAACCTCGGCAGTGCCTTCCGGCATCTCGTAATCGAGAATCACTAAGCGTATGTTGGGATCGTTTCGAGCGATGCGAATTGCCGCCTCGTGAGACTCAGCCGAGTGACAAATGCATCCTGAGTTCTCAAGAATCTCACACGTCATCGTTCGAAGAATCTCGTAATCATCAACCACCAGCACATTTCCCTCAACTCGCAGCGAGAGTTCCTTATCTCGATCTGCGGTGCGAGGCATACCGAGCAGCATCCGAACAACGGAGTACTTTTGCAACGCTTTATCGTTCATATGTAAAACGACAAAGAGTGTATTGGGATCTTCTGAATTCTCAACTTCCATCAGTTGTCGAGAGTGAAACCAGAGTCGTGGTCTCTCAGGTGAAGTGAGCTCCACGTCTATCCAGGAGCCGTTTGCGGTTTGCAGTTTTTGAACATCATCTATTTCGAGGAAATCTGATAGATTGCGCTCTGCCGCGATAATGTCAAAGCCGAAGTCAGAAAAGAGCGACATCGCTCGACTGTTAGCGAATACAATTCGTCCATTTTTATCAACCTCCATTACTGCAACCGCAGTAGCGCTGTCTGAAACGACTTCGCTCGATAGAGCTTGCTTCACTACTTCTTTAAATTCAGCGATATCAAATGGTTTCTCAAGAAAGGCGACCACGCCTTGTTGTTTCGCTTTCTCTTTGAGGTCTGCTGATGCGAATCCGGTGATTACTATCGACTTCATCGCGGGGTAGACCGAGGATAGTACATCAATTACATGCAGCCCATGGAGTTCGTCTTGCAGCATCCAATCAGAAATAAGAATATCTGGGCGCTGATGGACCCCGATATCAATTGCCTGTTGCGCATTTTCAGCGACAGCAACTCGGTAGCCCTCCCGAGAAAGCGCTAACTCCAATTGGTCTCGGAAAACTTTCTCGTCATCGACAATTAGTACTCTTTTCATTTGGACCTCCGCCGGTAAGGTACTTTGGCTCATTCCTTGTAATCGACTATTCTCCGCCCTCCCCAATAATATCTCTGCTTATCGCGCAAAACCTAAATAAATCAGCATGAGCGCGATCATGACTGGGCTGGAAACACGATTCGTACTGTGGTTCCAAGGCCTTGCTCACTTTCGACAAATATTTCTGCTCGGTGCGATTTTACGATCCCATGGACAATACTCATGCCCAGTCCTGTACCTCCACGATGCTGTTTTGTCGTGAAGAATGGGTCGAAGATATTTTTAAGTCTCTTTTCCTCAATACCCGGGCCCGTATCAACCACGAGCAGTTCCACCTTCTCTCCACGTCCTCGCGTGATAACTTCAATTGTCGTATCCGCATCACCCGCCTCATGCGCATTCTTGATTAGATTTACGACCACCTGTTCTATTTCTATCGGATTGAGAAGAACCATCGGCAAGTCTTCCGCGAAATCAGTGCTCACTCGCATCGCCTTTGAGACTTCAAGCCGTAACGTTACACGGACCGCGCGATCGACGACTTTATTCAATTCGTGG
>CAYGNZ010000186.1:0-6713 GCA_964351345.1 uncultured Bdellovibrionales bacterium
TCCCTATCAGCTCAATTCACCGACCTGATCGCACTCACAAACCATCTGACAAACATACTATCGGCGGGAGGCTTTGACCGAAACTCCAGTGCAAAGACCGAATTTTCCGGTGCGAACTGCCAGACACTCCCGTGCAATGAACGTCTGATGCTATCACTTGCTAACTCCTGAATAAACCAAGGTCAATAGCAAAACAAGACTTTTCTATTTTGACGATCTAGAGATCAGTCCCATTTTTACGTGCTAAACTCACTTTCAACACTGCTCATCCGCTCCGAACTTCGGAAATTTTTGCTACCTAATCCACTCGATCACTGAGTAGAATCTCGGAACAAGAGCGCGTGCACATATTAGAATTTGAAGATTTTCAAGGCGGCGCTAGCGACAGAGGGAAGAGAGCAAGCCCTCATAACAATTAGTTATTTTGTCCCAATCATACTCCTCTCTTGCCCTCTCGTATGCGCGCATTCTTAGACGGAGCAGAAGTGAGTTATCCGAGAGTAGCTCTTGAATCTGCGCGCTGAGCGATTCAACACTATTTCGTTCATACACTTTCGCCGCTTGCCCCACGACTTCTCTATTTTCTGGGGTTCCATTTGCGATTACACATTTTGCAAAACCCATGGCTTCTACCAAAGCAGGATGAGTTCCACCGACTTCGGTCGCTTGGATGTAGAGTAACGCATGCGTCTGTAAGCTCCTGTAGGCAGCCTCAAAGCGATATCCGGCAAACACTACATTCTCTCCCTCCGCGGCTTGATGCAGGCTCGCGATATACTCGGCAGCGTAAGGCGCATCACCGACGATAAGTAAGGGGAATTCTTTTAGCTGCTGGGGAAGGCGCTTGTACGCCTGAATCACTCTGAGCGCGTTATTTTCCGGCTCTAGACGGCTCACGTAGAGCAGATAACGACCAGTTCTGACCTGTAACTCCTCAAAAAGTGCACGCTGTTCATCAGAGACTTCAAGCGGCTCTCCTTGAATTTTCGCTTTTGCGATTTCGTAATCAAGATGGATTGAACCATAGCGGATGACTTCTGAAGATCGGCCGTAATTTCTGCGATAGTAGTCTCGGATTACTTGCGCATCGGCAATCATCTTGTTTGCAAGCAGAACAGAGCAGATTTCACCCAATAGGTACCAGGTCTTACCAATGATGTTCCATTTGCCGCGTTTTCGCTCAACACCATCAAGATTAATCGCTACCGGCATCCCGAAGAGGCGCGGAATAAAAATAAACGGGCTATTGGCTGCATTACAAAGCAGAACCACGTCGACTCGATTGCGCAGCAAGTCGAGGAAGGATCGAATAGTATGCACGGGAGTTTCTAGGTACTTATGCTGTGGGGCAGAGAGAATGCGAAGTTCTACACCTTTGTAGTGCGACTCCTGATGTGTAATTACGTGTTTTCTACCGTAGACAACTACTTCATGACCTTTGGCAACGAGTCTCGGAGCAAGTTCCTCGGCAAAGGTCTCGAATCCGCCGTAACGCGCCGGAATACCACGAGTACCACAGAGTGCTATTCTCAATTCTATTTTCCTCGAAATTCAGTAAAACAGGATATTCTTCTGCAATATCAATGTTTTATAATTTCCTATTAAAGCGATGTGTGTTTGGCGACGACTTCTATTATTGGCGCGAGAGACTCGAATTCTCAAAGCTTTCTCCTTGCACCCAGCAAGGCCACCAACAACAACCAAAAGGCATGACACCCAACCGAATCGAGTCCCTCCGCCACTTTTTTTGCTCTCAAAGAATCCCCAACCTCTCGCTTAGTACCTAGACTCGCAAGCGTAAATATCTCAGCGCCTCCAAAAAAAAACGAGCAAATGCGACGCTCGTTCAGCCCAGAGTCAGCATTCGTCTGCCCTAGAATTGCCTTAAAACCACAGGAAAAGATAGTTTGTCTCTGTTGCACAGATTCGAGGCGTACTCTGTGTCTCCCAGCGGGCTCACACAGGTACCTCCGTAGTTGCGGTAGAAAGAGTCTCGGAGGATAAATGAGTCGTCCTGCGAAGCAATCCCCAGGGGGAGAGTTAGAAATTTAGAGGTCACTAGCAACGTTGATACGGAGACAGCTTAACAATTTTCCTCATGCCACCAGCCGCCCCTGCGGCTCGGCCATCGCCCGTCCACTCACTTCTATTGTATTGCCGGTATATAATCACGCGGATTTTCTTGCAGAATCAATAGAATCAGTGCTCGCCGCAAGCGATTATCCCTTAGAGCTAATCGTGGTCGATGACGGCTCCACCGATGCCACCCCCTCGGTGCTCAAGCGGTTTGAGGATCATCCCGGCATTCGCTTATTTCGACAGGAAAACGCCGGAATCGCTGCGGCACTCAATTTCGGTTTCTCGCAGGCCAAAGGAAGTTTCTTTGGCTGGACCTCCGCTGATAACCTCTACCTACCGGCTGCACTGGATTACTTAATCGATTATTTACTGCTTAACCCCAGCCTCTCCCTGGTGTATGGCAATGTGCAATTGATCGACGAATCCGGTGCAGTATTCAAAGACTCCAGCTACCGCACGCAGGATCAAAGTGCTGCGGACTCAAGCATCCTCCAACTCCCAATCCAGGCCGACTCACTGCTGCAGATGAACGACAATTTCGTCAACGCCTGCTTTCTGTATCGCGCTGACCTAGCGCAAAAGGTCGGGGAATATTCTTCAAGCTTTTTGGGCTACGAAGACTATGACTACTGGATGCGACTCGCGGTGCTCGCACCAATCGCCCACCTCGACTTAGAAGACCCAATCTATCGCTACCGGCTGCACCGAAACTCACTCAGCGCCAGGCTCGATGGTGAGACACTAAGCAAGAAGCAAAATAAGCTGCGCCAAATTCACCTCTCTCGCCATACCGTACTACGGTCTCCACAAGGCATCTCAGCCGCAGTTGAGCTCTCGCCACTGAATTCCAGGTGGCGCGATTACGTGGAAAGCGCCCTGATCAGTTGCGGTGTAAGGATAGAAGACTCCTCCTCCGCACTACCCTTGGCGCTGCGCTCCTCCCCCGCTGAAACTTCCAAAAAGGTGTTTCGTCATCCAGGACATTCTCTTTGTTCCGCCGTGCTACCCCCGCTTGAGGTTTCTACGAACGTAGACACTTCGCGCTCTCCTGTGTCTGCTCCACTCTATTTACCTCCGGTGAGTATCCCCTCTTTGATTAAGCGTGCACGGGATAGTTCCTATAATGCCGTACACAAATCTCCCGACTCTCTCGCAGCCATGCTCTGCTTTACTCCCGAAGTTACCCCGGAGAGCTTCACCACAGACCCTTTCATCGCTCAATGTTTGTTACTTCTTCGCGACTGCCCGCTGCTTACTCTTGTCCTGTACTGCAGTTCGAAAGCTCAGCGAGAGCTTGCTGATTTTGTCTTCCTTCAGAGCGAACAAAGTTCACGACTTCGCATCGTTGACTGCTCCGAGCAACAGAGTGACCCAATCGCCCTGCAACACTCCTTACTGTATTTGCTCAGTAGTGTTGACGCGGTGCTGAGCAATTTCACTGGAGAAAATTGCTGCTGGGAGAAGTTACTAGAACTTCGAGTCGAGGCGGCATTTGCGGCAAGTGCCGGAGTTCCCATTTTTTGCCTGATGCACACACAGGTTTACCAAGATGCTCAGTGGCGTCGGGGTTTAGGTTTCCTGCCGATCCCCCACCTAATACTGCTTGAATACGATAAGATTGGCGCAGAGAAATTATGTGTCTTACTCCATCAACACTTTGGCTCCAATTCATTCAAACTCTCTCAAGGTTCCCTAGACCAATGGCTGCAACGACAATCCAGTACCTACTTGGGGCACGTATTGAAGTATGAGCTCCTCAAAACGGGGTCAGCGAGCGAGACGGCCTTTTCTTATTGATAAAGTGTGAATTTTTCGCTTGGCAATCCCTCTAATCAGAAGGTGTAGAAGGGCTTTCCTTACCCGAGTGACGGAAGGCTTTTGTTGTAAAGAATGCGGGCTGTTGCTACGGTTCTAGGACCGAGAAAGGTATTTCCTTGCGCGCACTCGGCAGGAGCACTGCAAAATCGCGCCGTTCAATTCCGCTGTGAGGAGCATGAGCCGAAAGCGAATACTCCAACTAGCGGCAACAATTTTGGCAATGAAACAAACAAATTCTTCGATAGGACGAATTAAATGAGACTACTACATAGTATTGTTTTGGCTGTTATGAGCCTTGTTATTTTTACTCCATCAGTCCAGGCGGCGGATCTTTCACAAGATCAGTTCAACTCTATGATGGAAAAGTTCCTCACCGATGAGGCGAATGTTGCCAAAATAGGTGATGCACTTGAAGGCTATTTTAAAAAGAAACGAGAGAGCCAACAGAAAGCAGCGCAGGAAGCGCAGGCGAAGCAACTTGAAGACCAGTTCAAAAACCCCGTGAAAGTCGACATTGGCAATGCCCCGATTAAAGGACCAAAAGACGCCAAGGTCACTATTGTTGAATTCTCTGATTTCCAGTGCCCCTTCTGTAAACGAGGCATGGACACAATGGACGCGGTCGCAAAGGAATATCCGGAAAAAGTGAAAATTGCGTTTAAGCACTTACCGCTTCCCTTTCACCCAGAGGCCAAGCCTGCGGCACGCGCTGCAATCGCGGCACAGAAGCAAGGCAAGTTCTGGGAGATGCATGACAAGCTTTTTGAAAATCAAAAGAGCTTAGGTGAGGAACTCTACATGTCCCTCGCCAAAGAAATCGGTCTTGATATGGACAAGTTCCAAAAAGACTTCAACGACCCCGCGGTAGCAAAACAAGTCGATGATGATGCCGCACAAGCGACCTCATTGGGAGTTCGTGGGACACCAGGCTTTTTTGTCAACGGAGTTCAGGTACGGGGAGCGCAACCTCTTCCAGAATTCAAAAAACTCATTGACCGCTGGCTTGCACAGTAAGCCCTGCGGATAGATGAGTAATCAAAAACGGCGGTCCTTTGTGACCGCCGTTTTTGTATCTGGTCAGCTACCGTTTAGCGTTTTTTCTGAGAACGATACCAGAGAAGCCCTGCGATTACTCCCACCACTATCATCACCCGCACATTGTGTTCGGCCTTCAGAGCGGCAATACAAATAATCGCCAAGCCGACTACCAAGAACCAATGAAATCCTGTGAGCATCTCCGATCTCCCTGTTATTGCGTTTCTCAATTGCTGCGCTAGGAATGGCCCAACAACTCTCTGGCTCCCCGGGCGAGTAAATCGTCTGCAACTGAGTCTACCACACCCTCCCCCTCGTTTGCAGAATGCCACTCGTTGAGAGAACAACCGCGCGAGGCCTCAAGTGTACGTTCTCCGTTAGGGGAAAACACTGTTGCAAAAAACTGAACTTGCTCAGACGAATCGATCTCGGCAAATACCCCGACACAGGAACGACAATCCGCCCCCAAACGCTCAATCAGCCTTCGCTCCGCGAGGAATGCGAGCTCTGTGCCAGCGTCAACAAGGGAGGAAAAGTAGTTTTGAACTTTCGTATCACTAGTCCGGAATTGCACCGCGAGGATACCTTGATTTACCGCGGGCAGCAGCTCGTCAGGAGAAAACACTCCCGAACGCTCTGATTCGAGGCCAAGGCGGTTCAAACCCGCGTTCGCCAGCACGAGGGCATCCAGTTCCTCAGAGTCCTTTAGCTTCTGTAGCCGAG
Organism: uncultured Bdellovibrionales bacterium; assembly: GCA_964351345.1. Taxonomy (GTDB): domain Bacteria; phylum Bdellovibrionota_C; class UBA2361; order SZUA-149; family SZUA-149; genus SZUA-149. The sequence continues at coordinate 5,656 of CAYGNZ010000186.1, forward strand.
TGGGAACATTTCCCCGAACCGGCAGCACACGCAAATCAGGACGAAGAGAGTTTAGTTGAGCTTTTCGCCGTGCGCTTGCCGTGCCTACACATGCTCCCTTAGGGAGAAACGAGAGCGGTGTTTGAGCCCCTTGCTCACCTTTTTTGATATCTGGAGCGAGCACGTAGGCATCGAAGGGAGACTCTCTTTGCAGAACAGAGCACAATGAAGTGCCAGGTTCTATGTCAATCGGCACGTCTTTCGCTGAATGAACCGCCGCATCGATGCTGCCGCTGAGCAATTCATGCTCAAGTTCTACAATCCATTCCTTCTTATCCCGAGCAGCATGTACGTCCTTTTGCTTTTTATCTCCACTAGTAACGACCTCAACAATTTCACAATTCAGCCCGGGAGACGCCTCCTGAACCCGCCGTATCACGGTGTTTGTTTGAGCGAGCGCTAAGGCGCTGCGACGTGTACCTAATCGAAGTATCTCTTCGCTCATGTTGCAATTCCAGCAAGCGGTGTTCCCAGTGTGATCTTCCCCTCAACACATGCTGCACCGGGTGCGAACATTCCAGGAGTAAAAAGCAAGACAACCGTGGAGCCCAAGCAAAAACTACCAATCCTCTCCCCTCGTCCGACTTCCATTGTTGATTCAGCAGAAATTTTTCTTATCCGTGGTTTTTGCCAAGGAAAGCGGAAGCGGTTCCCGCGAACGGGAAAATGCTCAAGTGCAATCGCACCGACATTCGTCGCACCGACAAATACCACCGCGCATTTTCCTGTCTCTGCCTCGAGCACCACGCTCATCCGTTCATTGATCACGAACAAGTCCTCGACATTGGCCACTGACCAACTATTTACCGGCCACAGCGCGCCTTCAGCGTGGACTACCTCGGTGATTTTTCCAGAAATCGGCGCATGCACATGATGATAGTCTCCCGGGGCGAGATAAATGGTGACAAATTCTCCACCATCAAACTCCTCAGCAAGCACCGGATCGGCAAGGAGTTTAGAAACCGAGTACTCAATGCCTTTTGCCTGAATAAGTTGATCGTTTTGTAATCGACCAAAGG
>CAYGNZ010000187.1:0-3162 GCA_964351345.1 uncultured Bdellovibrionales bacterium
CTGAAGATGTTGAGGGGTTGTTTTTGATTCAATAGCTCGGGAATCTTCTATTCCCAGCGACAAAGTACACCTATTTACCTCCCGACCGAGCTGTTATACTCTCCGGAATGGCCAAAGTGAGCGTTTTGCTCGGTTACTTCCAGAATTGTTACGTAGAGATTCATGAGTACGCCGTCAGTAAATGGCATTGTAATCCGTAGTTTAGGGTCGGGGAATTCGCCCCCCTCTGCTGAGCTTCCATCAACTCTCGCGCACCTACGACGCGGGGGATTTGCCAGCCGTTCATGCGGTGATAAAAGGCCAGTGCGATTGAGTTCTCAAAGCGCCTCTCCCTTCCGGCAAGAAAAGACCTCCTCAGCTCACAACTTTTCCATTTTTCGATTTCTTCAAATTAGAAATTCGCAATGCACCCGCTCAAATGCCTTGAGCGAATCACGTCATTGTCGCTTTCGCTCGCCGCATCTACGCAGCCCTCCCTGAGTTTCTTGCACGTACTCGCAAGGTAAATTGCGAATAGATCTTGATTTTAGTTTCACTGCGGTGAGGGAGCGAGTTCGCTTTGTAAGGACGAATATTCCCGCTGCAAATAGTACGCAAAACCATTTTATAAATTAGTAAGGAGTAACAATGGCAACTAAGAATTTTTTATTTACCTCGGAGTCTGTTTCTGAAGGTCACCCTGATAAAGTTTCAGATCAGATTTCTGATGCGGTGCTTGATTCGCTGCTCGAAAACGATCCACGCAGCCGTGTGGCCTGCGAGACCTTGGTCAAGACTGGCATGGTAATGCTTGCGGGTGAAATCACCACCTCAACCCCCGCAAACTACGACACCGTCGTGCGAGATACTCTCCGATCGATTGGCTATACTTCGCCGGAGTGCGGATGTGATGCAGAAAGCGTTGCGGTATTGATGAACATTTCGCAGCAGTCTTCAGATATCGCGCAAGGTGTGAATGAGTCGGAAGGCTCCTACGCAGAACAAGGAGCTGGAGACCAGGGACTAATGTTTGGTTTTGCCTGCGATGAAACTCCTGAGTACATGCCACTACCAATCGCGCTTTCTCATCGCTTGGTGCAGAAGCTTGCTGAGATTCGTCACAGTAAAGCAGTGGACTATCTTCTGCCCGATTCAAAATCTCAGGTCACGGTGCGTTACGAAAATGACCGACCGGTGTTTGTTGATACGATTGTGGTTTCTACGCAACACACCCCAGAAGTTGACAATGCGACTTTGCTTGAGCTTGTGAAAAAGGAAGTGGCAGCGAAGGTGATTCCAGAGAAGTTTCTCAGTGAGGAAACAAAGTATCTAGTGAACCCCACGGGACGTTTTGTGGTTGGTGGTCCGGCAGCAGACGCCGGACTTACCGGTCGAAAAATTATCGTGGATACCTACGGTGGTTACAGTCGTCATGGTGGAGGAGCGTTCTCCGGGAAAGACCCGAGCAAGGTGGATCGCTCGGCTGCCTATGCCTCTCGTTACGTCGCAAAGAATATCGTTGCCGCGGGACTTGCTTCGAAGTGTGAGATTCAAGTTGCCTACGCGATTGGATACCCAGAGCCAGTTTCGATTTTGGTCGATACTTTTGGTACTGCCAAAGTTGACGAAGAGAAGATTGCAACAGAAGCGCGTGAGCTCTTCAATTTCGCTCCAAAAGCAATTGTCGAGCAGCTTGACTTGCTCAAGCCTATTTACACGAAGACCGCTGCATACGGTCACTTTGGAAGAGAGCCAGGAAGCGACGGGTCGTTTAGCTGGGAAAAACTCGACCTCATTGAGGGCTTTCGTAAGCTTCTCTAAGGGCGAGGCTCTTCAGAGCACTATACTGAAAGGGGTATCGATGCGAATCGATGCCCCTTTTTTTGTTCGATTGAATTTGGCGGTTGAGTGTCTGTTTGTGCCGAGCGCTACTCTTCGAGCAGGCGGAGGAGTCGATGCTGATCGAGTTGAGCATTCTCCAGCACATCAGTTCGAGAACAAAGGTTTACTTTGAGAAACGCTGGTGAGCCGGTAGCAAAGACTAAGTACTCAAACCCATTACTGAAGCTGTAGCCACAGAGAGATTCCTCTCTTGGAGTATAGACCACGACATATTCCGCGGACTTTGGTATTTCTTCAAAGCCTTTGAATTTCTTAAATACCGTAAATCGAACCTCGGTGTGGTTGGGTTTAAACGCGGTCTCTCGTTGATCAAGCACTCGACCGACAAAAATGAGTGAGGAATTCTTCAAAGAGTCTTCTAGGGACGGTTTTTCGCTGCAACTACAAGCAAGGGCTGCTGAAGGGGCGCTCAGCAAGAAAACGATGCTGAGAAGTATCAACGCGGTGAGGGCGCGATAAGAGTCCCGCCGGGATAAAGGGGTCGTAGCAAATTTTGTCATCACCGGGTTGAAACCTCCCTACGGGAAAATACACAGAACAACGACTCACCTGAGTCTTTACCGAGTTCACGTAAACTTCTCGGATTAACATTCTTTCGCCTGCCCTAGGCGATACCCATAACCGATACCACGTGCCGCAGGAGGCAGAAAGATAATTTGTTGCATGTAATACATAGGTTTGACGCGGTGTAGCGACACTTTATTCGGCTCTGGGAGTTGATGGGGTAGCGTAATCCAAACGAAAAGACTGTGGATTCACGGGAGCTTGACGCTAGCTGCCACAGTATTTTTATTTGGAAAGCGTGCCCAAGCCCGCTATAGAGTGGAGGAGCCGAGGGCAATGATGCTCCTGCACTTGGAGTCTCGGCGCGAAATACGGCAGACTAGGGGCAGCTAGTTTCCGTCCAAACCCAGTCCACTACAGAGAAAGCAAAACTATGACTCAAACAAAAGGAGAGGTTCAGCTCGAAATAAAAGCGCCTCTAGCAATACTCCGCCTCGGAACAGCCGATGAGAAAACCGCGGTACTTACCGAGACTCGGATCAAGTCGCTTGAAAGAGCCGTTGAGAAGATCGAGTCGGCTGAGCAAGTAAAAGGTTGTGTGATTATCGGGCCGTCCTTGTCCGGATTCTCTGCGGGAGCCGATATCAATGCAATACGTGATGTTCGCGATCCCCAAGTCGGCGCGGCTCTCGCTCGCGAGGGACAAATGCTTTTTGAGCGAATTGCCAAGTTACGTGCGACCACGGTTGCCGCGCTTAGCGGCGCCTGCGTGGGTGG
>CAYGNZ010000187.1:3172-6667 GCA_964351345.1 uncultured Bdellovibrionales bacterium
CCTGTGATTACCGGATTTTGCTCGATAGCAACGATACGAAAATTGGTTTACCTGAAGTTAAATTAGGAATTCTACCTGGATTTGGCGGTTCCCTGCGTCTGCCACGACTCATCGGATTGCCCGCCGCGCTCGACATTATCTTGAAAGGTCGACTGGTACGTGCGCAAAAAGCGCTGCAAATTGGGCTTGCGGATAAGTTAGTCACAGAAAAGTTTGGCAACAAAGAGGCGACGTTTCGTGCCTTGGAATTGACCGCCTCAGACCTTGCGCTTGGCAAGCTCAGTGTGAAGCGTCGCGGCCCTTCCATGCTCGATCGCGTACTCACCTCCACTGCCTTAGGACGCGGTGTCGTGAAAAAGAAGGCAATGGCGTCGGTGCTCAAGGAAACAAAAGGGCACTATCCTGCTCCAGTTCGTGCGCTTGAAGTCGCAATTGAGGGCTTGGAGAAGTCCATTGCTGACGGATTTGCCATGGAGGCAAAAGGGCTTGGTGAGCTTATTGTGACCTCACAAAGTAAGAGCCTCGTTCATTTGTATTTCCTAACCGAGGCCTCCTCAAAGCTTGGTCGTGCAGCGGGGAAAGAGGTCAAGGCTCCGATGGTAACGGTGGTGGGAGGTGGAGTAATGGGAGCAGGAATTGCTGCCACTTGTTTAGGGCGGGGAAGTCGCGTTGTGGTCGTTGAGCTCAACGAAGAGGCCCGGTCGAAAGCTGCGGCACATATAAAAAACGCGATTGGAGCAAAGCGTGGTATCACGCAAGAGGAGCGAGATGCAGCAATTGAGCGCTTGTTGGTAACAGAGTCACTTGATGCCGCGACGGGTAGCGAGTTTGTTATCGAGGCAATTATTGAAGACCTTGGTATAAAGCAAAAGCTCTTCACCTCCCTTGCGGCATGCGTGAACGAGGAGAGTATTCTCGCCTCGAATACCTCATCGCTCTCGATTTCTGAGATTTCCTCTGTCGTGCCGAACGCGGGACGCTGTATTGGAATGCATTTTTTCAATCCGGCGGAGAAGATGCCGCTTGTGGAGATTGTGCGCAGCAAAGATTCATCAGATCGCACCACATTTCTTACGGCAGCCTTTGCGGCAAGTTTGGGTAAATACCCCGTGATTGTCGAAGACGTGCCAGGGTTTTTGGTCAATAGGATCTTAAGTCTGTATCTTGCTGAGGCTGGTCAGCTGCTTTTTAGCGGTATCCCCATTGAAGTTATTGACCGTGCGGCAAGTGACTTTGGTATGCCAATGGGGCCGATTCGCTTGCTTGACGAAGTGGGGCTTGATGTTGCGGCGAAGGTGCAGTCGATCATGATCGAGAGCTACGGAGAGCGAATGAAAGCGCCGGATTTTCTCAGCGCACAGCTTGAGGCAAAGCGTTTTGGTAAAAAATCGGGGCTAGGCTTTTATCGCTACGAGGGTGAAGACGCGGTCGTCGATTCCGAGGTGTATTCGCTGTTGGGGATCACGCCGTCCGATAAAGAGGACTTCGACAAGGCCGAAATTCAAGATCGTCTCATGCTCTGTCTTGTCAACGAAGCCGTGCGCTGTCTTGACGAAGGCGTGGCAGGACTGCCGGGAGAGGATGCTGCTGGTCAAATTGATCTTGCAACCGTTATGGGAACTGGTTTTGCTCCGTTTCGAGGGGGCGTGCTGAAATATGCGGATACCCTTGGCCCGAAAGCGATCCGAACTCGCATGCGCGGTTTAGAAAAACTCTATGGTCCGCGGTTTGCTCCCTGTGAGGGAATCGTGACCCGAGCAGAAAAAGAAATTAGCTTCTACCAGGCAATTCCCTAAGGTGGTGTCGCTTCTCAGCGAGAGCTTCTGACGTATCGGGATTATCCTTTCCCCGCGCCACGAAGTATCAAAACAAACTCCCCTTTGATACTCGGGCGAGAAGCAAGTAGTTGATACACTTCTTCTGCGGAGCCGCGAATAAATTCCTCGTGCAGCTTGGTCATTTCTCTTGCAATGAAGATGTCTCTCTGGGGAGAGAGAGATTGCAGTTGATCGAGTGCTTTCAAAATTCGGTGAGGCGATTCGTAAAAGATGCTCGCGGCGGGGTGCTCAAGCGCTTCTTTGAGAGCCTTTTCGCGTCGACCTGATTTTTGCGGTAAGAAACCGGCAAAGGAGAATTTGTCAGTTTCGAATCCGGAAACAGAAAGGGCCGCAATCGCAGCACTTGCCCCGGGGACGCAGGAGACATTGATTCCCTCTTCTCTGCACGCAGCAACTACTCGAAAACCGGGGTCACTAATGCACGGCGTTCCTGCTTCTGAGACAAGCGCAATATCGTTGCCCGCACGAAGTAGTGAGAGGATCTCCTCGACTCGTGCTTTTTCATTTCCTTCGAAACAACTACGAGCATCCGTCTGAATGGAGTAGCGAGCGGCCAACTTGCCGAATCGTCTCGTGTCCTCAGCGTAGACTTTATGCACTGTTTGAAGGACGTTCACCGCACGTGTCGAAAAATCTTCGAGATTTCCGATAGGGGTTGCAACGACCCAGAGAGTAGCACTCATGGAATATCCTCAAGGTAGAACAAAATGACTCTGGTGATACCTGCTGAGGATACCAAACTAACAAGTCACTATTGTCAACTACATTGACAAGTGGGAGTGTAGTTCAATGAGTCAAGAGTTATCCGAAAATGCGGTACAAGAGTTGCTGCAGGGCTGGGATAGAAACGCGAAGCTGGTTTCAGTAGAAGCGATTACCCCCGATGCCTCACTGCGAAGTTACTACCGAGTGCACGTTACGGGTGCTGCAATTTCAAGTGCCGTCGTGATGCAGTTTCATAGCGTGGCAAGCCCGGAGCACTCAGGTGCAAAAAGCGTTGCTTCAGATGAAGCCGTCGTGCAGCTTTCGTCCTTTTTTTCGAAATCTGGAATTGCGGTTCCTCAGATTCTTTATGATGGCAGAGAGCACGGAGTGCTGCTTCTTGAGGACCTCGGAGACACTCCCCTTGCAGAAATCGCGAAGTCAAACAATCCAGACGAGGTGCAGACCTATTATCGTCAGGCAATTGATCAGTTACGAACGCTCCAATCTCTCCCGAAAGACCCAAACGTGTTTATCTTCCAACGAGGTTTTTCTGCCGAGTACTACGTCAGAGAGTTGACAGAATTCAGTGATTTCTTCTTACCCTTGCGTAGTCTTACCTCGGCGAACCTCACCGCGATGTTAGCGGGCTTCTACCGCACCTTGTCCGAAAAACTCGCTCGACGATCGCAAACACTTGCGCACCGTGATTTTCATTCTTGGAATCAAATGGTGCATCACGCACAGCTACGAGTGATAGATTTTCAAGATGCGTTGCTCGCAACTCCTGAATACGATTTGGTATCTCTGCTTCACGATCGGGACACGGATTCCTTATTAGGTGAGACGAACTACGCGTCCTTAATCGAGTACTACTGTGCCCAGGCGAAACCAGGAGAGGAGTTTCCACAAAACTTTGCTGAAGTTTCGCTACAGCGTGATTTTAAAGTCGTAG
>CAYGNZ010000188.1:0-6650 GCA_964351345.1 uncultured Bdellovibrionales bacterium
CGGGCGCCCTACTCGTTGGCGGTCACGTGCTTGTCGAAGGCCCTCCTGGAGTTGCGAAGACCTTACTTGCAAAAAGCTTTGCCCGCGCCACTGGTCTCGGCTTTAACCGAATTCAGTTTACCCCTGACCTCATGCCAAGTGACATTACAGGAGTCTACATTTTTGACCAGTCGAATTCCTCCTTTCGTCTCTCAAGCGGGCCAATCTTTGCTGATATTGTGCTCGCGGATGAGATAAATCGAACGCCACCGAAGACCCAGGCGGCTCTGCTTGAAGCGATGCAAGAACATTTTGTGACAATTGACGGCAAACGGCACCCCCTTGGGGAACTGTTCTTTGTAATGGCCACACAGAACCCCGTGGAACATGAGGGCACCTATCCTCTACCCGAAGCACAGCTTGATAGATTCCTCTTCAAACTTCACGTTGAGTACCCAGGCAAAGAATTCGAAGTAGAGATGATCAACTCACTCGCTGGCCTCGACCCGAGCCTTGAGGAGATGAGAACCTCTTCACCGGAGGCAACCCAAGCGCGCTCTGGTGTCGTGGGTGTACATGAGCTGCTTCATGCCCGCGCGCAGCTACGAGAAATTCGTCTCGACCCATCTCTTGGTCGTTACATACATTCAATAGTTGATGCGACAAGAAACCACGGCGATCTACTGTTAGGTGCAAGTCCACGTGCGGCCTTAGCACTTGCGCTTGCCGCGAAGTTTGCAGCGGCAATGGATGGACGTAACTATGTGCTCCCAGATGACATTAAAGAAATGAGCAACTACGTCCTCGCTCACCGCTTGATCTTTCGTCCAGAAGTTTTGGAAACAAGCGACAGTGCGGGAGCACTGATTCGTGAAATTCTACAACAAGTACCAGTGCCTGACGGCACGAGTGAAGAAAGCAAATGATTCGCGAGCCGGCGAAATATAGGATTTTCCCAGCGCCAATCCTAAGAGTGAGGGGACTGTGCTTGCTCGCGCTGAGCCTTGTCATTCCCTTCGGCTCGATTTTCCTTGCCTTGGAGCTCCGTCATCAAGTTGTTGCCCTTCTCTTATATGTTCTTGCATTCCTGCTTTTTCTAATCCTTGATGGCATCCTCGCAGTTCGAGAGATTCACAAGACAAAACTCTCGCTTGAGTTACCCGATCGGATGTTTTCTGGACAAATGTGCACGGTTTCAATTCGGAAGCAGCCCTCGGCACTTGACGTGCGAGTTGCCTTGGCAATTCCGGAGACTCTAGAGTTCGTAGCACAATCACGGGAGTTGACCGACGAAGAAGAGCCGACAGAAGTAACTGTCAAACCCAGCGCTCGAGGCACTATCACCTTTTCGTTACTCACCGCGCGCGTCTCGTTTCGTCATAGACTTTGGCATTGGCAATTTGATTGTCTACTCGATCCTCCTGTCGAGATCTGTGTGTTACCAAACGATGGCTTCCACGATGATAACGTGCCTGCGGCATTTCTAAGTCAACTCAGCGGGGACAAGCAAATAAAGCAAATGCATCAAGAAGGGCGTGAGTTTGATTCACTACGTCTCTACTCACCTGGAGATGATCTTCGTCGAGTCGATTGGAAGCGAAGTTCCCGCGCAGGGAAGTTACTTGTCAAAACCTACCAGCCCGAAACACATCAAAGAATTAATATCGCGATCGATTGCGGACGTCGTACGCTGAATATTATTGATGGTCGGCTACAGATAGAGCATGCCTGTGACGCGGCAGCGCATCTACTGCATGTCGCCAGAGAATGTGATGACGAGTTAGGACTATTTGCCTTTCATCATAAAATTCTTGCGCGTCACCCTTGTCGCCGAGGAAAGGCGCAGGAACAAATACTTCGGCAGACACTTACTACGCTCACACCGGGTGACTTGGAAAGCGACTATCAACTGCTCACGGAATGGGCCGGCATGGATCGCAGGCGTTCTCTACTCATTCTTATCACCAGCTTCTCTAACCCGAGTGGGCTTGATGCAGTTGCCAAGTCATTGCTTGCTGTTCGCTCTCGGCACCTGATATTGATTTGCGCGATTGCGGACAGGGACATCGAGGAACTGCGGCATTCATCCGCTGGAAACTTAGCTGAAGCCTACACCATCGCTGCCTCGGTAGAACAAAGTGAACGGATCATGCAAAAAGCGGAGAAGATTCGTCGCGCGGGCGTAGAGTTTATCTACTGCGATGCCGCGCAACTTGCTCAGCAACTTCGGATGAAGTATCTGCAGCTTAAGCTCTCGGGGAAACTTTAGTCTGTCGACTCTGTGGCGTTTGCGCTCTCATATCCGAAGATAAGAAACGCCCAGTACATTGCACCTAAACCAAGTCCTACTACGGCTTTTAAGAAATAGGGAATCGCAGTGTAAGGAGAAATAAAACCTTCCACAATCCCTGCAAGCACCAAGCACGCGGCATTAAACAAGATAAAGTCAATAAGTAGACGAGCACGCCGCTGCAACGCTCGTTTTCTACTCAGCGTGCCTGGATTAATGATGGCATCTCCGACAAACAAACCCATACCTCCCGCTACCGCAATGATAGAAAGCTCCAGCACTCCGTGGGCCGTCACAAAGTTAAACAAGCGTCCTGCCATTGCATACTGTGTCAGCGACATAAACATCCCACCGAGCAAGGCTCCGTTCATCACCAGCACGAGCAGCGTGCCCACACCGGCAGTAATACCAAGTGCGAACGCGGTAAAGGTTACGCCAATGTTATTGGTAAGAATTCGCGCAGAAGCCGACGAGCTACTCCCTTGAATGGAATCAGTCCATAAGTGTCCTTCTCGAAGTTGTGCGGCGGTAGCTTCGTCAACAAAGTACCACGAGAAAGATGGATTGAGATCGACCAACACTGCCGCAACCAGTGCGCTAAAAAGCATGAGGAACGTTGAGAAGCTGATAAACGGACGAATTTCTCGGTATCCGCTGGGAACTCTCTGCCACCAGGGCTCAGCAGCATCTTGAAGTAAGCTGAGTCGGGAGCCATACAGAAGCCTACGACCACGCCGTATTAACCTCGCTGCCTGCCTGGCTTCGACTGTATCTGGATAAAACGTTTCTAAGTAGGCGTAGCGCTGACATACCTGCTGATACTTCTCCACGATTTCAAACAAGGAACCTGCCTCAAGCGAATCTTGTTGCTCAAGGCGATCCAGGGCTCTCGATGTTTGCTCAAGCTCGCTCTCAATACTCTCCCAATTGAGTGTAATATCTACCCCTGCAGCAGACTGCTCTTTTCTGGGTAGCACTCGTCGTTGGAGCGAACAAATCTCAGCTTCAAGCGCAGCGAAGTCTTTTACCTCATCTTGGACGTAGTCGAGTTTCTCGTTGGGACACTGCGTTTTAATTGCTTCTGCAAGTCGGAGGAGCGCCTGCTCCTTCCCTTCTTTGCTCAGCTCATCGCGTCGGCTACAAAAGCGCTGTAAGGAATTGTAGAGCGCAAGACTAACCACCACTTTTCGAGCTTCGCTGCTCGCAGAATTTTGCGCGGTGTTCAGGGAAGTGTTTTCAATCGGCAGTTCATGGACCACCAAGGTTTTCGCAGCAAGATCACCCAGACGCTGCGATCGCTCACTCAACATCATTGAAAAGAAGGCAACGATACCCCCCGCAGAAAAATCGATTGGAATGAAAATTGTGCGAATGAATGAAGTACGTGCGGTAATCGGCAGACCCTGTTCGTCAACGACTCGAAGGCCCATTATCTTCTTGCCGGGAGTCACCCCTTGACGCTTCACCTCAAAGAAAATGGGATAGGACAGTTCGACGAGGAAAACGAAAATCGAGAATATCGCCAGTCCGACATCCCACGGCAGCGCCTTCGTCCAGCTCCGCAGTTCCCGCCAGACTTCCGCCACACCAAATTCTCCGAACGCAGAGACCAAGCCAAGCAGAAGAAAAATCAAAAGCGGGACAAAAAGGATGACTCCCCAACGCAATAAAAAGTCGAGCAGAAACGCTAAACTCCGACTGCCAAAGGAGGCGGGTTTGAGGTCGAGCCAGACTTGTTCAGGGAGAGAGACACGCATGCTTATAGTCATCGACAAATAGATACACGAGGTTTACCGCAGTGCAGCGATTTTCACTTCCACCAATATTTGGCCTTTTAATAGCGATCTAGCATTTTAACATTTCCTAGCTTACTACTCTGGAATCGTCTTTGTTTTATTTTTTGCTCTTCGTGCAATTAAGCTCTCAGCGTCAGCTCGCGTGCTGAGAAAACATTTCGTTGAATTTTGATTCGTTCTCTTACGTCCGAGCTTTTTCGGTCGGTTCAAAAGAATTTCTTTCTAAACTGTACTGACCGCCGTCATAGGAGGTAAGAGATACGCACAGTATCCTTCGGCTTGCTTTGATGGGCCTACTTTTGAGGGGCGTTCTGTTGCGGGCCCTCTGAACATTGCTGAGCAACGCAAGTTGCCTTGCGTCATTACGCGTTCCACAAAATCGACTTCACTGGGCGGTGCTCTGCTCGACGAGGATTACTAACCCGAGCAAGAGAGAAGCCAAAGACGTTATGACGCCACGAAAGCCGATGTTAAGGTTCTTACTACTCGCTGTTTTTTCACTTAGTTTTTTTATTCGCTTACATCCAGCGATGGCCCAGAACCATCTCTTGGGCGTTTGGAATGGGTTTCAATCTCAGATCAACGTACTTGAATGTAGTAACCTCACGCCGAAACCCCTCGCGCTTCGCTATGAATTACGTGCAAGCGATCAGCGTATTCTTGCCTCTGGACGACTGAGTATTGAAGAGTTTGGGGCAAGCCATATTGTTCTCAATGAGTTTCCTATTGCAGAGCAGTATGGCGTGATTCGGCTCAACGCCGAATCCAAGTCTCTCGCCGATTCCTACTGCCACGTCATGTTTTATCGCCTCGGGCCTCTGGGACCTGAATACGCCTATTCGCTGCCCTTTGATTCTGGTGTTCAAGGCGCGACCGTGGGTACATTTAACTCATTTGATCCAGAGAATCGTGCATCAGTGAGTTACAATTGGCTCAGTGTGGTGAATACGAGCCCCAGCACGTTCTCGGCGCGAGTGGAACTATACGGCCTCGACGGGAATCCAATTCCGGGAGCAGCGCCGATTATCCAGGATCTTGCCCCCAATGGTAGGCAAGATATCGCACTCGGTCATCCCGGTGGAGAGCAAATTGGCCTATACCGAATCGTTCCTACCGATTCTTCGCTTCCCTATATTTCATTTTTGAGCCGTTACGGTAGTACGCCACACGGTGAATTCCGTTTCGGATTCCCCCTGCTCTCGAGTAAACCGAGATGCGCAACCAAGCTTCCGGCATCCACAATGGACCCTGCCTTGAATTGGATTGAGGTTGCAAACACCGCTTCAGAGAGTCTTCTCGTCCGTATCAGAATTCTCTCCGCCGCCGGTGAACTCAAACATGAACAAGTCTCAAGCATTCCTCCTCGCGCCCAGGAACACGTACTTGTGAATACTTTTCTCGGAGACCGAGCGATTGGAAGTGTGGAGATTTCCTGTAGTGATGGCTCTTTGAATTCTGAAGGGTTTATCGCCCAAAGCCTTCACTACGGCTTTTCTCCTGATGGATCGCAGCTTCGTTGGTCATACGCTTCGCAGGATCCTATCGGTGCAAGAAGCGGGAGTGAGCTAGCGTTTCCGCTGAATACAAATCTTGGTGCCAGCAACTGGTTAAAGCTACAAGCAGACGGCAATGCACCGCAAAGTGTGTTGAGAAGCTTTGTCGATGATGGACAGCTGATTCAAATTGAGTCAACGAGCCTTACCAATGGTAGTTCTCTTGATTACCCCGCTCACGAAGCCACCTCGTATGATGCGATCGGACTTTTAACAGTCGATGTAAAGGCAACTGAAGGCAGTGTACTGGGTGAACTCCTCCGTGTTTTCCCAGACCCACGCGGCGGAATTCGCACGATTGCGAGAATCACGCCGAAGAATATCGCAACCCCAATGCAACCTGATACCGCACAGGGCGGTATACTCAGTGGTGAGCGTCGAGTAGGGCATCGAGTTGCAGTTACTTTTAATGGGCCCGTTCTCTCAGAGCAGAGCACAAGCAACCCATTCTTAGATTACCGTCTCAACGTCACCTTCTCACAGGGGAATCGAAGGTATGTCGTTCCCGGATTCTTTGCTGCAGATGGGAATGCCGCTGAGTCAGGGGCAGTCGCTGGTGGAAAATGGCGAGCATACTTCACTCCAGATGCTGAAGGTAGGTGGAGCTACCAAGCCTCATTCCGAGGGGGGCAGAACGTTGCGATAAGCTTAAGCGACTCGGCAGGAAGCGCAACGACCTTTGATGGAGCCTCGGGTAGCTTTCTTGTGTCTCCAAGCGATAAACCGATTAGCGACTTCAGAACCAAGGGACAGTTGCAGTATGTACAGTCAAGATATTTGCGTTTTGAGCAAACACGCGACTACTTTTTGAAACTTGGGGCAAATAGTCCTGAGAACCTCTTGGCGTATGTTGGTTTTGATCAAACCCCGGCTTCTCACTCCTATCTCCCCCATCTTGAGGATTGGAATTCAGGAGATCCCTCCTGGCGTGGTGGCCAGGGTCGCTCGTTAGTAGGAGCGATAAATTACCTGTCCTCAGTAGGGGTGAACGCAATGTATTTTTTGACGATGAATGTTGCCGGAGACGGCAAT
>CAYGNZ010000189.1:0-6636 GCA_964351345.1 uncultured Bdellovibrionales bacterium
AATACCGAAGTAGAGAGAACGCAATGCGGGAACATACACCACTCCAGCCACCGGACGACCATCAGAGATAAGCGCGATGTTGACGGTAAATTCGTCATTTTTGTTGATAAACTCTTTTGTGCCATCGAGAGGGTCCACCAACCAAAATGTGCTCCATGACGATCGTTGTGCGTAGGGAACTTCTTTGCTTTCTTCAGACATTATCGGAAGGTCGCTGCCGTTACCAAGAATTTCAAGAATACAATGATGGGCAGCAAGATCAGCCTTGGTTAACGGACTCTCGTCTTCCTTCGCTTGGACTTCTATTTCGTCTTGGTAAAATCGGAGGATTTCTGCACCAGCGCAAACGGCAGCAGATAAGGCGGTCGGGAGAAGAATACTTGGGTCATGACTCATCTCTAGCACTCCTTGAGATATCCGTTGGAGACGAGGTACTGGAGGATCTCCTCTAAGCACTCAGGAATTTCTCTATTCGTCGTATCAATTGAGAGTTCTGGTGCGAGCGGTGCTTCGTATGGATCATCAAGACCAGTGAAGTTTTTAATCTCTCCCTCGCGCGCTTTGCGATACATCCCCTTCACGTCGCGACGCTCGCATTCTTCAACTGGAGTAGAAATATAGACTTCAACAAAATTCTGACACATCTTTCTCACATCATCGCGAGAACTTCGATATGGAGAAACAAAAGAGGCAATTACTCCGACGCCGTGAAACTCAAGACGGGAAGCAATGAAACCCATTTGGCGTACATGATTGTTTCGCTCTTCCTGAGAGAAACCCTTGGCGGGAAGTATGCCTCGAACGACATCTCCATCGAGATGCTCAACGCTTAGCGACATTGACTGCAAGCGAGCGAAAACTTCTTCAGCCAAGGTGCTCTTTCCGGAGCAGGGCAAACCAGTGAACCAGAGCACAAATGGCTTATTCGGGCGTGTTGAAAGAGATTGGGACATGGGATGATGTAGCGGATTTTGAACGAGGTACATACAAAGTAAGCTGTCCTTTATACTCCTTTTTGGTGAGAAATCAAGGCTCCGGCAACAGTCTTGCCTAGTCTGCTAAGCCTTTGGCAGCGCTGATTTTTTTCACGCTCGTTCGGGGCCCTCGGCAAGGTCCCGCGAGTTGTTTAGACCAGGAGGATTTTCCCGCTTTGAGCGTACTCACGTAGTGCTCCTCTATTTGAGTTGCACCTCGATAAATTCGCACACGGAAAGTACCTGCTTCGGCGGCAAGAAAACTCCCCCGCAGCAAACACCAACGCTTTCTGCCAAGGGAGCCCGCTTCTGAATCCTCACTACGCTCACGATACGTGACGGTACTCGGTATCTTATTAGCCTTCCGTGTTTGCCGACGCGCAACGCGAGTCGATTCGTGGAATTCCGCGAAGCTCGCTTGCGGCACTCGACTAAACTGGAAGCGAGTTTGCTTAGCCAGCCGGCAGGATTCACCGACTGGTAGATTTGTGATTCGTTCCCGTGCCTCTCCTGAGTGTAGACAGCGCCAGACCTCCTCAGACTTGGAAAGGTCGGGAATCGCGACGAGAAGTACACTTAAGCTGAGCAAACGAAGGACAAACATAGCGAAATGATCGCCAGTTGGAGAAAGAAGTTGCGCGGCAAGAGCCACTCAGAAAGTAAGGCGATTGAGAAGGGTCAGTTGAGAGATTGTTCGTAGTTGCGAGCCGAGCTTGGGGTCTACTGGCTCCTACATAATGAAGGTAAGCGCGAAAAACGCAGAGGCAAGGACAAGCCCCGCATACACTGACGCAAGTGAAAACATATTTGCGGCTTCAATAATTGCAGCTCGTTCTCTAGATTGGATCATGACCACTTCCTCCTTGTCGTAGAAACCTTAAAGCATTTCGCCTCGTATTTCTACCCACACCATCTACTCTTTGATATGGCCAGCTCGCAAATAGGCGTAAACAAAGTGCTCTTCTGTTAGTGTTTTTAGGGACTTATCTTATGCACATTTCCTCAAACTCAACGCATAACAATGACATGAGTGAGTAACAGCAGGGTGCTTCAGTGCTCACTCGAAATAATTGTGTCAAATCCAGGAGAGGACAATGAGCAAGTCATATGCATTTTTCACCTTAGCGAGCCTTGGCGGAGCGATTTTCTTTTTCAACTCCAACGCCTTAATCGCCCTACTTTGCCTGCTACTGTTTGTAGGCTGCTGCTACGGTGCCGGTCTTATCGGTTAGAAGCTAGGCGTCCTGAATCAACCAGGCGCCTCCTACAAACATCGACCTCATCGCAAGCTAACACTGCGAAGCAAAAAGGCGAAACCGCGAAGCAAAAAACTTTTCGTGCGGAGAGGATTAAACGCTGCAAACTCGGCAGCGAGAAAAGGCAGCCGTTAAAAAGGCAGAAGGGGTGGCGGCTTTTTTTGGAAGCTTTTCCAGAGTAGCGTCCCTTTTGCGAAGGGCGACTCATCTCAAGCCCTATTCACCTAGTAGCTTCTTGCGAAGCACTCGATGCAAAGGAATCGAGAAAAGAAAAGGACCCCAAAAAACAAAACTCGCCTGAGGGCAGAGCACGAAAGACCGACATAGTATCGGTATAAAATACAAAAGTATTTGTTGTGCTTTTCAGTTTTATTGATCCGTTTTTAACGCATCGTTATCTGCTAATCGAACAGCTTTATTGCTTCTCACTTCTACTTTCGCAGAAGCGCTATAGTAATCGTGCTGTACGAGCCGCCGTTCCACCCCTTCTTTGGCGAAAGACTACCACAGATAGAAATCGATTTGTGAAAAAAATGCAGCTCTAGAAGCATTCTCATTTCCTACTAACGTTGAAAAAAGGCCCCGTTGAAAACATCACTAAGTATCCCATATACATTCGTTTTCACTATTTCCTAAATAGCTCCTAGCAAATGATCTATCGCTTTGAGGCGGAAATTTTCTTTGTTTACAATTACCCCGATTACATCGATTCGTACCGCAGGCTGCATACGGCCTGGATAGTGGTAACGAAGATACATCTCCACTAAACGACGAATCCTTCGTTGCTTCTCTTCGGTCACGTTGGAAAGTAAGAGGCTGCGAACATTCCGTGCCTCGAATCGAGTTTTAACCTCGACAAAAACTAATTCTCGCTTGTCCTTGGCGACAATATCGAGCTCCCCCAAGGCACAACGCCAATTCGCTTCCAGCAAGCGCAATCCCTTCCTGCGGAGATACTTTCTCGCATACAGCTCGCCGAGAGCGCCGAGCTCAACGTTACTCAGATTTCTATTCTTTCGGCGGCTAATCACTGCGGGCGACTATTACGTGCAAATGCTTTTCCATTCGCTAGTAATCGCCAATGTCGGAGAAAGGTTTCGAGGCGGCGAGCATTGATACTCGCCAAACCTAAATTGGAAGGAGGAACAAAAGCGGTACTTCGATAGCCTTAGACTATCATCCCAACACCGACAGTCTCATTGGTGAATTCGTCAATGAGAATAAAACTCCCGGTGAGACGATTTCGTTTATAGCTATCCATGAGTAGCGGAGCACTCGCTCGAAGACTCACTCGACCGATATCATTTGGCCGAATCTCAAGATCATCTTCAATTTTATGAAGTGTATTAATATTGACCTTGTAGCGAACTTCTCGAACAAGCGCTTTCACCTCTTTGCTTGTATGGCGGAGCACATACTTCCCACGAGGCATCAAAGACTTCTCAGAGAACCAACAGACCATCGCTTCGATGTCTTGCCCAATTTCTGGTGGATTATTCGACTTCACGATCATATCACCGCGAGAGATATCAAGATTATCTTCCAGCGTGATGGTCACCGAGTGTGGATGAAACGCCTCTTCGAGAGGACCATTCATCGTGTGAATTTCTTTTATTTTTGTCGAAAAGCCAGAGGGAAGCACCTGCACTTCATCACCAGGCTTAAATACTCCGCCTGCAACACGACCTGCATATCCGCGAAAATCATGAAATTCTTCAGTCTGAGGTCGCACGACATACTGCACAGGAAAACGTGCATCGACATGGTTCGCATCGGAACCGATATACACATTTTCAAGATGGTAGAGCAGAGACGGGCCTTCATACCAAGGCATGTGTTCTGACTTGTGAACGACATTATCCCCCTTCAGCGCACTGATTGGAATGAATTCAATACTGACAATGTTATCGAAGCGGGAAGCAAAATCCGTAAACGACTTCACTATCTCGTCATACGCCTCTTGCTTGTAGTCCACGAGATCCATCTTGTTGATGCAAAGCACTACATGCTGAATCCGTAGCAAGTTCGCAATAAAGGCATGTCGGCAAGTCTGCTCAATCACGCCCTTTCGAGCATCGACGAGAATTATCGCGAGATTTGCGGTGGAGGCACCCGTGACCATATTACGAGTGTACTGAATATGGCCTGGCGTATCAGCAATAATGAATTTTCGCTTAGGAGTGGCAAAGTATCGATACGCAACATCAATAGTAATTCCTTGCTCTCTTTCCGCTTTGAGGCCATCAGTAAGCAGCGCGAGGTCGACGTCATGATCTCCGCGAGATTCGCTCGCCTGCTTTACCGCGTCGAGCTGATCTTCAAAAATCGCCTTACTATCGTACAACAATCTTCCGATGAGTGTGCTCTTCCCATCATCCACGCTCCCTGCCGTGGTGAATCGCAACAGATCCATGTCTAGATAATCACTCTCAGTACTCATTGACTCCTCTAACTCCTACAAGGGTTTGTCGCGCAGAATGCACTAAAAATAACCTTGTCGTTTCCTATCTTCCATTGCTGTCTCTGAACGCTTGTCGTCTGCGCGAGTGCCCCGTTCGGTGCTACGCGCAGCGGCAACCTCAGTAATGATTGTGTCGAGTGGGGCCGCATCGGATTCTACCGCGCTTGTGCAGGTGGCAGCACGAATGGTGCGAAAGCGAACAAGCCGCTCTTCAACTTTTTCATCGGGACGCGGTTTCACAAACTCTGTTTCGGCAAGAAGCACGCCGTCTCTATTGAGCACTTTTCGCTTATGCGCAAAATAAAGGTTTGGCAGCGCAATGTTTTCCTTTTTGATGTACTGCCAGATATCCATTTCGGTCCAATTGCTCAGAGGAAACACTCGAAAATGTTCTCCAGGAAGCTTACGGGCATTAAACAGATTCCAAAGTTCAGGGCGTTGATTTTTCGGATCCCATTGACCGAATTCGTCACGGTGCGAGAAAAATCTTTCCTTCGCTCGGGCTTTTTCCTCATCCCGGCGCGCACCACCAAACGCTGCGTCAAATCGGTGTGACTCTACCGCATCAAGCAAAGTAATCGTTTGCAAGGCGTTCCTGCTCGCGTTTGGTCCTTTCTCCTCAACCGCTCGACCCTGATCAATTGACTCCTGCACTGAGGCGACCACTAAGCGTACGCCCAACTCCGCAACCAAACTGTCGCGAAATTCAATGGTCTCCGGAAAATTGTGTCCGGTATCGACATGCATCAAGGGAAACGGAATTTTTGCGGGCCAGAACGCCTTGCGCGCCAAATGGGTCATCACAATTGAGTCTTTTCCGCCGGAGAATAAGAGGACAGGCTTTTCGAACTGAGCTGCCGCCTCGCGGATAATGTAAATGCCTTCTGACTCCAATTGGTCGAGATGACTTATCTTGTAACTTAACATTGAATACTTACTCACTCGGCGCCTTCCTCTTCTGCTACTGCCCTGAAGTGGAGCGAAGAATTGGTTGGCTTTAGGGTTCTCTGAGCTGGACCTTTTTGGCTAGGCCGCCACGAAATTTTCGACGCTAATACACCCTAATATGATATTTTTTACAAGACTACAGCGATATTCCTAGCTAAATAGTTGTAATTGCTAAGAATCGATGTCGCCGATATTGAGAGTTTGCCCTGAATCAGGCGCAAAATGCTCACTTCGCGCTGACAAACTCGCGAACCCCGGCAAAGGTCTTGCGGTGGATTTCACAAGGTCCGAAATTCCGAATACTCTCGCGATGAGATTTTGTGGGGTAACCTTTGTGTTTTGAAAATCCATACTGTGGGAATTCTCGGTCAAATTCGCACATCAGGCGATCTCTGCTCACCTTAGCGAGGACTGAAGCTGCCGAAATCGCAGCAATTTTTTGATCCCCTTTTATCACAAATTCCTGCGGTAGCCGGCTGGGAACAGTCATGTTGCCATCGATTAAAAGATATCCGTGTGCCTGGGGTATTTTACTCAGGGCCTGCTCAGCCGCTTGCGCCATCGCTAATCGAGTCGCCTCGCGGATGTTGTGGGTATCTATCTGCTCAGGACCAAAGGAAACCACTGCATACGCGAGTGAGCGAAGTTTGATTAGCTCAAATAGCTCCTCCCGCTTCCGCTCACCGAGTTTTTTAGAATCAGTAAGCCCGTCGAAACGCTCCTCTGGTCGTAGAACTACGGCAGCGGCAGTAACCGGACCGGCCAGTGGACCTCTGCCCGCCTCGTCAATACCGAGGGTAACTAAGTGACGGATTCCTTGAGGAAAATTCATTTGCTTGCTGTTGCATTTACGTTGGTTTCTGGCGTAAAAAGGTGTCGGTTGTTCGCCTGGGATACAGGCTGTACCTCTTTTGACGCCTTTTTCTCCATCAACAGAACCTCGAGCTTAAAAGCAAAATGAGTTTAGAACAAAAAGACGTTCTTCATGTAGCAAAAC
>CAYGNZ010000190.1:0-6576 GCA_964351345.1 uncultured Bdellovibrionales bacterium
AAACATATGGTGTCCCCAAACAAGGAAACTAATCGCAGCGATTCCCACACTCGCATACACCAGTGCTCGATAACCAAAAATTGGTTTTCGAGAGAATACCGGGATAATCTCTGAGACCACTCCCATGGCAGGCAGAATCATGATGTAGACCACGGGGTGGGAGTAGAACCAAAACATATGCTCAAACAGCACCGGGTCACCGCCCATTTGGGGGTTAAACACACCAAGTCCAAACACATTTTCCATGATCAGCAGCAAAAGGGTGATTCCTACTACTGGAGTCGCAACAACTTGCAGAATCGCTGTGGCATAGAGCGTCCAAACAAAAAGCGGCAAGCGTCCCCAATACATGCCGGGAGCACGCATGTTGTGAATGGTGACGAGAAAATTCACCCCAGTGAGAATAGAGGCAAATCCCCCGAGAAAGGCAGCGAAGGTTGCAGCAATCACCGCCGTGCTATTTTGAATGCTGTACGGGGAATAAAATGTCCAACCCGTGTCTAATCGGAATACGATAGCGAGCACGGCGATACCGCCAGAGACAACGTAGAGCCAATAGCTGAGGCGGTTCAGTCTAGGGAAAGCAACGTCTTTCGCACCAATCATCAGAGGCAAGAGAAAGTTTCCTAGGGTCGCTGGTATACCCGGCACAATAAATAAGAAAATCATTACAACGCCGTGGAGCGTAAACGCAGAGTTGTAATTACGAGCGTCCATGATTTGTTCCCCGGGAGAGAACAACTCAGCGCGAACGAGAAGGGCGAACAGTCCGCCGATGGCGAAAAATGCCAACATAGTGCCGAGATACATCAGACCAATACGCTTGTGGTCGATACTCATCCACCAGGACCAGAGGCCTTTCTCCCAATTGATATAGTTATGATCGTGATCGTCTGTAGCAGCGTGGGCTGACATGTTTTAACCTCTTTCGTTACGCTTAAAGTGTTTTGAGATACGCAATTAGGTTCGAGACATCTTCTTGCGATAACTGTCCTTCAAAAGACGGCATCACCGGAGGATAGCCTTCAACAATTTTGGCCTGAGGATGAAGAATTGATTCTCTCACGTAGTTCTCGTCGACCGTTCCAGTGCTTCCGTCGGTGAACTTCCGCTCTTTTGAGGCGAACAATCCTTTAAAAGTAGGGCCTAAAATTTTGCTTCCGTCTAACGAATGACAGGTATTGCAAGTCTTCTCGGTGTAGAGAAGTTTTCCAGCTTCTGCCGGTGGAAGCTTCGGACCGTCTTTACGGTCTTGGATGTAGTCCTCGTACTCTTCTTGAGTCACGACTCGGACCTTTCCCGTCATCTTCGAGTGCTGGAGACCACAATACTCAGTGCAGAAAATATGAAACTCACCTAAGAGGCTTGGTTCAAACCAAAGGTATGAATAGTTTCCTTGATAGACGTCTTCTTTCACGCGCATCGCAGGGATGAAAAAACTGTGAATGACGTCGTGCGAGGTCATGATTAAACGCACGGTCTGTCCAATAGGAACCACGAGCGTGTTGGTGCTCTTTTTTCCATTTGGATACGTAAAATCCCAACGCCAGCTGTAGGCATCCACGTTTATTTCAATCCCGTTTGAAGGGGGAGTGCGCATCTCTTGATACGAAAACAAGCCATAGACAAAAATCACGACCACGATCACCGAAGGAATGACTGTCCACACCGTCTCTAGCACCGCATTGTGCGTGATGTAGGCAACGTCCTGATCTTTTTTCTTCTCGCGATACTTCACGCCGAGATAAATCATCGCGCCAGTGATGACGACGGTGAAGAAGACAGAAAGATTGGTGATAAGGTCGTTGAGCCAGTCAACGTCGGCTGCCCAGGTTGCCGCTTGTTCGGGCATGGATGTGAAGAGGTCAAACATAATCGTTACGTTGGCTTATCCTTTCTCTTTTCTTTAATACGAAACAGGATGAGGAGACCGAAGAGAAGCAACACTCCAGCACCGCAAATCAAGCGGGTAACGTTCCAAACCGCTAGGGTATATTTACCTTTGGTGGGGTCGAAACGAAAGCAGTAGAGCAATACCTGGTCTAAGGTATTACCTATCTTACCTTTTGCCGCCTCTACAAGAGCTAATCGCATATCCTTACTGGGATAATCGATTCCATACAAGTAACGCGAAATCTTTCCCTCTGGGGTAAGTACCAGCAACATCGCGGCGTGAATATACTCTCCACCGTCCTTCTCGAAGGAAAAGCCAATTTCCTGCATTATTTCCCTAATATTTTTCTCATCACCTACGAGAAAATCCCAGCCTCCATTTGCGCTGGCAGCAGGATCTTTCATTAGTTCGTGGTATTTCTTAGCTCGCTCTGCGGCCAATTCGGCTTGCTCCAAATGATTGAAGCTTAGGGAAACCACTTTATAATCTTCACCAATTTTCAGATCTAATTCATTGAGAGATTTGACCAAGCCCTCCTGGGTGAGCGTGCAGAGGCGAGGGCATTCATAGTAAACAGGTGCCAAAATCAGTGGTCGTCCCGGAACAAAGAGTTGCTTCAATTCAACACTCTCTCCGCGTTGATTTTGAAATGTTCTGGAGAGCTCTAGCTGCTGCTCCAGGTGCTCAACGATTTTCGCTTGTTCTGGAACCTGCGCAGGTTGTTCGGTTGCCAGCGACACGCTGGAGCCGAACGAAAGAAGTACTGCGCTTGCGATGATGGTTTTGAGTACTGTCGGTATTCTTTTCAATTTCAATGTAACTTAAGACTGCCGTTTTTCTTCCGCGCTGCTTCAAAGCTCTCCTCTCGCTCCATTCGCGGAGAAGAGTCCAGATCACCAGAGCGCGGAGATTCTATCTTCGTGCGCTTACTAAAAAACCTTTCAGGAAAAGCCTGGAGAACAAAGGCGATTAGTAGGGCCAGAAGGGCGAGGAGAGCCCATTCGATGGTATAGCCGAAATGGGTGGAAGGGGGAACTTTCAGACGAACGTATTCAGCAGGAAATTCGGGATCACCTTGTTGAGCGAGGCGTTGAAGGTAGAAGCCTTGCAAGACAGGATAGGGGAGCTGCTGAGAGATAGCGGCGATGTCTGGATAGAGCCAGGTGGTGCTCAGCCCAGGGGATTGAGAACTCATTTCACTATCGGGTGAGAGGAGCAATTGTTTTGCTCGAGTCCGTTGTAATACGCCAAAGAGTTCCTCTGAGGCCTTGTGATTATACTGACTCCAGTGACTTGAGTCGCGATGCTTGAAGGGGATGAAGCCTCTACTGACAATCACGCGGGTTTCAGAGCCTTGCAATTTCAGCGGAGTGAGCAGTAATTGCCCCGGACCACTGGCGTGACGTCGATTTAAGACAACTACCTGATTCTGAAAATCGTATTCCCCCTCAAGACGAATTTTACGGAAGAGTAGTGGCTCTAAATCTTGTTTCTCTTCTAGCAAGAGTTTTAAATCGGGAACGGGAGCATTCCCCTGTTCAGCAAAAGTCGCCAACAATTTCTTTTTTTCTAAATACCGCCCCCACTGCCAATGCGAAGCTTTCAGCATTAGCGCAGCGAGGAGAAGCGCGACTACGCTGATGCGATATGAAAAGCGAAAGGTCTTTGGTAGAAATTTCATTTCCGAGGGTGCTCTTCCAGTGTTTTCTATACCATAGACCCACAAAACTCATCACTCACAGCTGTCCGCGGAAATGAATCTGTAGTTCGGCAAACGACCGACGTTTTTACTGCGAGAAGTATACACGTGTTACAGGAAGCTCAACAAGTTCCAGCACAGAGGAACTCTGCTTTCTTAGGAGTATTCGTTAGTTGCCAATCGAATCATCAGCCGACACGCTTGGCCGAGAGCCATTGGTGTTATTAGGTGCGCTGACAAGTTGCTCGCTGATATGCGCTCTGCCGTTGACGGGAATGTTGTTTTTACAAACAAGCATCGTGAAAAACCCCACGGGAGGCACGCGTTTTTGCTCAAGCAGATTTAGCGATTTGCTGCCGAGGCAGGCTTCCAAGGGAAAATGCGGGCTCCAACCGAGAGAATCAGAATAGGGCTCAAGAAATCGCTCAATGCGACTCATAAAGCCGCGAGACTCGCTGAAGTGATTGACAATGAAAATCTTGCCACCGGGCTTACAAACCCGCTGCATTTCAGCGATCACCTTCTCAGGGCTCGGTACGACTGACATCACGTACATCGCAACCACGACATCGAAACTAGAGTCTGCAAAGGACATATCCTCAGCATCCATTACCTCAAGTGCGTCTACGTTCTTGAGCTTTTTCTCGCTGACGCGATGACGAGCACGATCAAGCATCTCAGGAGAGAGATCGATGCCTGTTATTTGATGTCCCTGGTTGTAGTGAGAGAGTGAGATGCCGGTGCCCACGCCGACTTCAAGTAGGCGACCACTGGGAAGCTGGTTAATCTCAGCCACCACCCGTTTCCGACCAAAATCTGCAATGGGGCCGAAAATTACATCGTAGAATCCAGCGGCTCGGCCGTAGACTTTTTTAATCGCGTCGCTTTTCACTAAGGCTCGTAAATATTTATTCAGCTAAAACATAAGCTTCCGACACAAAACCACAGTGAGTGAGCGCTGAGATTCTGGAAGAATTCCTACTATATCGCTGTCATACTGGAGATATTTCGAGCAGGTGTCAACAATTCTACGCCTTTGTCACCTATCCTGAGGCCACAGCGCGAAAATCTTGCGGAATTTCTGCGGAATGTTGAATTGGCGAGGAGGAATTCAGCCCAAACGCTCGTCGCTGCGATTCCATATGCAAAACGTATACATAGAAGAAAATCAGGTGAAGATTTAGAATTTCTGGGCTTTTTAAAAATAGCAATAAGGTTGCAAGGCCGGTGAGGCCGGCAGCATATGCACGAGAGCTAAGCAGGCTCCAGGAGTAGTAAGCAAGAGGCGCTAAGAATAGCACAACGCTAAGCATGCCAATACTGCCGTAGCGGAAGCTGTTAATCACTAGGCCGTTGGTCACCAGTCCTAGATCTTGCTCATATCCGAATCCAAAAAAACCAGATTCAGTGAGGGCGGCCAGTGTGTCTGAGTATCGATCCGCGTAATGCAAAAACGATTCGAGCTTTGAAACTCCAAACAGGGCGATGATATCCTCAAAACCGGTAAACAAGGCGTAGGCGGGGACCGCGATACAAAGAGCAGTAAGAGGATAACGAATCGCGCGAGAATGAATGTTACCCAGTAGTCTCGCTCCAGCGAGCAAATAAAGCAGCAATAAAATCGAAAGATAACCGGCAGCGGAATCGGCCCAGAAACAACTAATCGCCAGACTCACAAAGAAAAACAGACCGCGCAGGCTGCTGCTAGTAAGTAATGGAATGCAAAAAAACAGCAAGGGAATCACAAAGTGCACTACTTGGGTTGGTTCAGCGAAAATAGCGCGATACCGCTCGAGATAAGCCAGTTCACCGACTGTGCCCACTTCCGCTGGGCTTGCGGCCAAGACGATTGAATACCAAGGGAGAAAGTAATCGAAGTCTTTTCTAATCGAGAGCGGATTATTCTCAGAGATAAGTATTAACTCATCCACGTGCCAGGGGTTGAGGTCTATGATTTGAAAGGCAACCAGTGCGTAGACCACCGTGGCGAAAAGTAGATAGTAGGAGAAAAACGCTGCCGCACGCCCCAAAAGTTCTTTGGTCTGGGTGCTCGATATTCTGCTGCTCATAAGATAGCCAATCGCTAAAAACCCGAGGTAGCGAAGATTGGTCAGCAAGGCGTTGGGCAACAGTATCGAATGAATAACGAGGAAAGAGGCAAAGAGGAGAGTTCCCGCACGAAAAAAGAAAAAGGGACGAAGTGCCGCGCCTTTCGGGATTGCCGTTTTTGACTGTAGAGAAAGCGCGAGCACGGCAAGGCCTAAAAGCAGTCCATATATCCAGGCCGATTCCAAGGCAATGAATACAATTGGCGAGAAAACGCGGAAGGACAGAAGCAGTAAGGCAGTGGAGAGAAGCGGATTTAATACGTAAGAATATTTCGCCATAGCAACAAGGAAGTAGCAGTTAGCACACTGAGAAAGCAACGCTCTAAATACTTTCAGGATGCTTTTATTGCCCTCCTCATGCGAAACGCGAAGACTTCTTTGAACAAAGGCTATGAGAAAATAGTAAAGAGTCGTATACCTTAGCTGTAAATTTAGAACGTTGCGCTACTTGGGTAGCGTATTCGAGGACTGCAACGTACTGAGGGGGAGAATGCCTAAATACTTAGTAACCGGTGGGGCCGGATTTATTGGTGCTGCACTCTGTGCTCGTCTTCGTGACGCAGGAGCGAGTATTGTCACTATTGACGATTTGAGCACCGGATTTCGAGAAAATATTCCCGCTGAGGTTGAGTTTGTCGAGGGCGACTGCGGAGATCCTCAGACGCTTGAACTGCTCGAGCGTACGAACTTTGATGCGATTGTGCATATCGCGGGCCAGAGTTCCGGTGAAATAAGCTTTGAAGATCCGCTAAAAGATTTGCGAAGTAACGCCGTGTCCACCTTACTACTCCTGCGCTACTCGCTTGAGACCAATTGCAAAAAGTTTGTCTACGCAAGCAGCATGTCAGTGTATGGCTTACCGCAGAGCGCCCTCG
>CAYGNZ010000191.1:0-6556 GCA_964351345.1 uncultured Bdellovibrionales bacterium
CCTACACTACGCAAGCAGATGATATCGCAACCTTAGTCTATGACCTCGACCAAGAGCATGATTTTACCTTGGTGCAGGGCAGCTACAACAAAAACATGTTGGGCAACAACGAAAAGTATTTTCAAGGAACTCAAGGGGGCCAGGCGGCAAGTTATTGGTATGTGATATATCCCAACGGAAAACTCTACCTTTGGACAGGGCGTTTGGTGGGTAGTTCATATCTTGCCACCCTGCCAGCTGCTTATTACGAGGACCCAAGCCTGTTATTTGATGTTGAGGTGCCCAGCGCGAGTTCTGGATTTGCAAATGTGAGTCTGAACGGCACCTTGCTTACCATTACTCCCGAGCCGTCGTTTGTAGGGGATTTCAATGTGACGGTCCGCGCGCATGATGGGCTGGCAGAAGACACGGTGCGTTTTATCGTTCAAGTCGAAGGGAATGGAAGCGGCGGAGGAGATACGCCACCGGCTTGCGAATTTGCAGAAAGATTTCATGCGGGGGAATACGCCGGTGCATCATTTAGCACTGGGTTTGTGGCAGAAGGTAGAATTGGGGATACCGCAACTGGCGCTGGGAACAGAACTTTCGAGGTTGATGTTTCTAAGTCGACTTCCGGTCCTTTTGCAATTGGCGAAACAGCGAACTACGTCTGGCAGAACTCTAAAACAACTCCGTTTGAAGTTCGCTACGATGGTGAATCAGACATGGTGCTGTTTACTATTGATGATGTGACAACCGCCCATGAATCTAATCTCAGCTTACCTCTTACTGATATCTTGATTAGAGCTCGAGCTGCGAAAGCCAATACCAAAATGTTGGTAGACGGATTGGTTCTCAACGGAGTGCCACTTGATGGCGCAGTTGAGGCTTCCGATGTCTTCGGAGACGTCAATGTGCTTCAGCTGCTTGGTGGCGAGTTGCAAAATGGCTTTGTGCTCTCGGGAAATGCGCAAATGACCTGGGGGTCGCAGAACCTCGTATTAAACGGCGGTTTCGAGCAGCCTCTGACGAGCAATTGGGACGTCTACTACGGTGAGCAAGTTCCTGGTTGGAACGTCGCTTGGATGCAGAATGGCTCACCTTGCTCTAGTATCGATGATGTTGCTGCGCCTGTGATTGAGATCCAACATAATGCATCTGTTCAAGCACTAGAGGGTGAGCAGTACGCAGAACTTGATAGCCATTGTGCCAAACCTAGTTCTTCGAATGTGGAGACACTCTCAGGTAGCAAAACAACAATACGCATTTGGCAGGATATAGAAACAGTGGCTGGGGAGCGCTATGAACTGCGATTCCTCTATCGTCGTCGACCGGGAAGTCACGGTTCGCAGAAACTGCGTGTTCGCTGGGATGGGGTTGAAGTTATTGAACAAGAAGAGGCGCCAAATTCCTGGACCGAAGTGGTTGTTCCCGTAACCGCCTATGATGCAAGTTCTCGCCTTGAATTTGCCGACACAGGAAAGGGCAATACGTATGGCGTGCTGCTTGATGGAGTTGAGCTACGAACAATCAGCAATGTAATACCTAAAAACTCCGAGCTGGCATTTCAAATATCCCTTGGTAGTGTCGATGGACATTTGCCTTGCGAAGGAGACGGAGATGGAGACAACCCAGGTGATCAAGTTTGCGAGGGAGAGGCGTACAGTATCTCTGCGCCGAACTATACGGTTTGGAATAGCTTCCTTGATATGACCAATATTATTGAATTGGTTAATCCGTCGTCATCAAATGTCGACGTGACCATCTCTTTCTATTCAATACTTGGCGAGTTGGCTCATCAGCAACTTGTTCAAGTGCCCGCCAATAGTCAAAGTGATGTGATTGTCAACCAATTCCCAGGATTTGTAGCAAATTCGTATGGGATAGTTAAGTTAGAGTTCAGCGGCACGCTTGATGGCCGAATGACGTATTACCGGCAAGCTGCGGATTTGAGTGGATACGACTTTGTGTTTGCGATTCCGCTTGATGAGGCAAGTTACGGCACGACTGCGGTGAGTTTCAATACTTTCCAGCCTAGTATGAAAGTGGAAGAGCGGGAGAATATGGTCGCGAACTGGCTTGCGATAATTAATCTCGATGATACTCCTCAGGCGTTTATTGTTTGGACCTACGACCAAAATGGGAAACTCTTACTCCGTCGTGAGATAGACGTTCCGGCTTTTGGGCGCAGTGATGTTGACGGAGGTCATGATCTCGCTGGCCCGTCAGTCGTGGGAATGCATAAGATTGTGCCGAAAGATATCACCGTGCGATATATCGCGCAGCTTACACGCTTCGGCGGAAATTCTCCGGCTGGGTATTTACCATCTGAGTATCGCTTCGCGTTTCCACTCATCGCGAAACACGGCTCGTCAGAGGCAATTTATGCCCCGATTTCGAACCGTCTCAACGAATTTAATTGGCTCGAAGTGGTAAATATTAAAGACCAAGAAATTCGAGTCGGTATTAGTCTTTACAGTAGTCAAGGACGTCTTCTTGATTCATTAGACGCAGTGCTCGCGCCGAATGCCCAACATCACATCGATGCTGCGTCATTCCTTGCTGCGGGAGATGTGGGCTATGCCCTGGTGAAGCCAAACATTCCCAAATCAATTATTGCCCAGAGCATGTTCTACTTCCGGGATCTTGCAAGTGGAAGCGTGACATCGCTTTACGGTTCACAAGGTCGACCGCTTTCTGGCTGCGCGCAGACCGGTTCATATAATCTGTTTCTCGAAATGGAGAACTGGCTGACGGTTTCAAATTCCTCAGATGCTGCACTGGACATCTCAGTGTTGCTTAGCGGTTCCAGTGTGAACAGCAGCAATAGTTTCCAAATCCCGGCCCGAGGCGCAATCACACTTCCGCTCCATGATATCGGAGTATTCCAGGCGCCTGTAAATAGCTACGGTTTGGTAAGAGTAATCAGCTCCCGAGCAGACGCAAAGATTTTCTCCGAAATCCTACGACTAAGCAAAAACGCCAACGGCCAGGTAGACTTCTCCGTCCCCATCGCCGTCCGCTAAAGAACCCCAAGGTTCCAGGTCATTTTATAAAAACTCTCCGTCCCCATCGCCGTCCGCTAAAGAACCCCAAGGTTCCAGGTCATTTTATAAAAACTCGCGAAACTTCCTCTCGGAATGAGCGATTAGTCGTTCATGAGCCGACCTCTACGTGATACCGATCCGTCAAAGATCCACCTTATTACCTGTCGAACCGCCCAGGCAGAGCTACTCTTGGTGCCTTGTTCTAAGATGAACCAAGTGGTGGGGGGCGTGCTTGCTCGGTATGCAAACCTCCATAAAATTTCTTTGTACGGGGCTACAGTTCTCAGTAATCACTACCATTTTCTCGCCCAGGGCGGGGAAGGGGTAATTCCCAAATTTGCAGCTGACGTTAATCGAGAGATTGCCGCACGGGTGAATAGAATGCTTGGAAGAGAGGGCGTTCTTTGGGGTAGGAGGTATGACGATCAAGTTACTATTGAGAAAATGGATTCTGTTGAGGCACTTGTCTATATCGCGACAAACGCTGTACGGCATGGACTTGTCTCGCACCCGCGGTTATGGCCAGGCATAAGCTGCTATCGGCAATTACTCGGAGCTTCGGCGCAAACCTTCACCTTCGTGGAACATTCAAAATATCATGCAGCAAAAATCGCCGCTAAGCGGACAGGTGCAGTGGTTCACCGAAAAGACTACGAAAAAGAATACGTCCTTAAATTTGAACATTTACCAATTTTTTCTAATCTTTCCGAGGAGCAAAGGATCGCGCAAATTAATGAACTTGTAGAAAAGCGCACCAAGGAAATACAAAACGAGCGTAGGCGGTTGGGATTGGGGTTTTTGGGACGTAGGGCCGTGCTACAGCAAAAGCGAAAAGGTAATTTTCCAAAGGAAGTATCAAAGAGTGTTCGCCCACGCTGTTACACTAAGAGTCTTGCGGCGCTAATAAATTTCTGTCAGGAAGAACGAGCGAAACGAGAGGAGTATAGTGAAGCTTCCTTTAAATTCCGACTCGGTCATTTATTGACCGAGTTCCCGCAATTTTGTTTTCGCCCTCCTCTTCACTATCATCCGTTAAAAGCAGTTTTTGAAAACACCTGAACCTACGATTAAACTTTGGTTCTTGCGCGTTTTCTACATTCAATCTTCCCATCCTCGCCCTCCGTTAAGGCGATAGCAGTCGCTTTGCCAAACACCAACATTTGAGAACTTTTTAGGAAACTAAATCGCGTTTCTTAATGCCAATCGGGTCCGGTTACTCCTTTTTGATGCGAGAATGAGATTGGAACCTGGAACCTAGGGAAAAAATTATTGGTTGACATTGTTTTGACATGGAATTGCCTGTTTGGGGTCACGTGGGGGAGGAATAATGGTTTTAGGATGTCCTTTGGGGGTGGCTGCATGGTGTGCCCCTCTAAGGATGGGATCCTTTTGAAGAAGGAGGATTTCTGTTAGTCCCGAGCGACTTTGGCAGGGGGAGGACAATAGGTTGTTCAGCCGTAAAGGTATGAGGATTGTGTAAATCTCGGCCCAAAGTATTTACGATTCTAGTGCCTGGTTGTGTAAACGATTTAGCTGCATGGTGCGAAGTCGTACAACGTTGTGACTTCAGGGTCGTTCGGGACTATTTTTTTGTTGCTACTTAACACTCGTCGTTAACTCTCAATCTGGCTATTCAATGGACGATACTGATTTACCTCATAGTCCTGGACAAATTTTTAATTACGCCCATCGAGCGTGCTTTCTTGGTCTGTGTGCTTTTCTAGGCGGTACGTTCTGTCCGGAGGCGGGTGCGCAGCAGTCTACTTGTCTAGACAACTCTTGCATTCAGAACATACCGCGAAGACGAATCGATCCTTGTGGTCATGGATTGTGTAGTTTCACAAAAAAGAAACGTCGAGCAATTACTTCCTTTGGTCGGCAGTCCGGTGGAGTTGCCTCGGTAAACTCGCGTCGCTTTCGAGAATCTCGCGCGAAGGTTTTCCGCGTGAAGGTGGAGGGGATGAAAAGGCGAGGGAATAGACGAGGCCGACGGCGAGGTAGATAAGAATACGCAGCAGCTTCCCGAAAACTACTGCCATTACCGCTTTTGAGATTGCGTTCAGTAGCTCGCTAATACACTCTAGACTCTCGTAAGGGACTACCGTAATTTCTTTAGTATAATGATGCGTTCTTTTGATGCATACTTAAGGGTTTATTTGTTCGGGTCAATCTTGGCGTGCTTTTCTTGCTTACTACACCCGTTCACTTATGCCTGGGCGGATGGAGCAAAGATTTGTGTTGGCTTCAATCCAGACGAGCAGTACTGGGGAAGGAAAGGTCGAGAAGAGACCTCATGCTCAAGTAACTATGCGATGTATGGTACGGCAGTGCCCGCAGGACCATCGTATCCGCCTAAAGCTGTTCGCTTCGGAGGCTCATGCTGTCCACTCCCATCAGAAGAAGTGCTCACTGAGGAGCAAGTTGTAGTGCCTGCTGAATGTCCAGAAGGCTTTGTGGTTACGGCAACTCTTCCAGGACCACTTTGTCGCGAATTCTACCGTTTCTCTTTCTGCGAACCTGAAGAAGGTATGTCACTACGCTGCACAAAAGTTAACACGGAACGTTACCAACTTGGTCCGAAAACGCCAGGCATACTTTGGGGAGTAAGCGCCACTGCCTGGAAGCAAGGTCGACATATAAAACGAATTGAGCTTCCCGCCGCAATCCGTTTCGGTCTTGGCCGAATATCGAAATATCGGTTAACCTCTGGAGGTTGTGTAGGCGATCCGTACGGTAGTTTACTCGTTGCGAAACAGTCAAAACGGTGTTCCGATCTCATATTCCGGGAATTACAGTATAAAGGTTTGCCGGGCGATCCACCGCAAGGGACTTCAGTAGAAATGTTCCCTCGTTGCCGATTTATTTCAGATCGTTTTGAACAACATCCTACTTGTGTTGATCAAGATTCAGTCGAGTTGGGAGAATAGAGGAGTTCATGGCACGTAAGCGTTTACTTATTGTGGATGATCATTACGAACTCGTTGATATGCTTGCGACGCATATTCGGGAAATGGGTCTTGAGCTTGATAAAGCTCACGATGGGGAGAGCGGACTAGAGATGGCTCTTCGAGAGGATTATGATCTTGTTGTGTTGGACCGAAGTCTTCCTGAGATGGATGGTTTGGAAGTCTGTCGACGAATCCGTGAGAAAAAGAAATCCCTACCAATATTGATGCTCACCTCCCATGCGGAGGAAATTGACAAAGTTGTGGGATTAGAAGTTGGGGCCGACGATTATGTCACAAAGCCCTTTACGATACCCGAGCTACGAGCGCGCATAAAAGCTATTCTACGAAGAACTGACGCGATCGTAGAGGATATGGCCTCGTCCGCTGCGACGGAAGAATGTATTTCAATTGGAGAGCTTGAAATTGACTTGGAGAAGCGAAGGATACTGCTTCGCCAAGAGGAAGTGACGCTGACCGCATTGGAGTTTAATCTTGTCTATTTTCTTGCTTCAAAAGCGGGCAAACCTTTTTCACGCGAAACCCTTCTTCGAGAAGTTTGGAATGTCGACTTCTCTCTCCAGG
>CAYGNZ010000192.1:0-6548 GCA_964351345.1 uncultured Bdellovibrionales bacterium
CTGAGAGATACCTCCAGCTACTGAACACCCTAGCCGACGCGGCGCCGAATTGGTCTGAGTCCACTGCGATTGTCGAAGGTCATCGCGCAGAAGCTTCCCCGGTAAATGTCTCGGTAAAACTTTCCGCACTTTATTCGCAAGCAAAACCTCAGTCCGAAGAAAAAAGTATCGATGCGATGAGCGAGAAAGTGGCGGTGTTGTTACGACGTGCGAAGCAACTTGGCGCATTCATTTACTTCGACATGGAGGACACCTCACTTACCAACACCACCCTTCGTACCTTTAAGAATGTCTTGTCCCAAAGCGAGTTTGTCGACTATCCGCACTGCGGTATCGTGCTTCAGGCCTACCTTCGCCGCACCGAACACGATGTTGAGGAACTTATTTCCTGGGTCAAAAAGCGTGGCACTCCGGTCGCGGTGCGCTTGGTAAAAGGAGCGTACTGGGATACGGAAACTGTGCTTGCGATGCAAAAGGACTGGCCGATACCGGTCTGGCAGAAAAAGTGCTGTTCAGACGCTAATTTTGAGAAACTCTCTCGAGTGCTTCTCGACAATAACGAGCTGATCCTCCCTGCCTTCGCCTCACACAATATTCGCTCTCTCTCTCATGCAATTGTGTATGCCGAGTCTCTCGGAATCACACCACAAAACTTTGAACTGCAAACCCTTTACGGCATGGGAGAAGAGTTCAAACAAGCTTTCGTCGACCGGGGTTACTTAGTTCGGGAGTACGCTCCTATCGGGGAATTGATTCCGGGTATGGGGTACTTGGTCCGCCGACTGCTCGAAAACACCTCCAATGAAGGTTTCGTGCGTAAGTCACTGCACGACCATATCGACCCCGCAACCCTTCTTTCCCGACCGGAATTTGATCCCGAAGATAGGCCTCTGGCATACCAAAAAAAACGCTCAGAGAACGCGTTCAGCAACGAGCCCCTGCTTGACTATTCTCTCGCCGATGCGCGGCAGGAAACCGCGCACAAAATTGAGAAGCTTCGCCAAAGCGCTGGGGAAAACATCATACAGCCACTCATCGGCGGAAAACCACGAGAAACTTCATCGCAGCTACTCTCCACCTCACCCGAGGACCCAAACCTCACACTCGCCACGGTAGGGCTCGCCGATACCACTCTTTGCGAAGAGGCCATACGTGACCTTCATGCGTTTTTCCCCGAGTGGTCTCAAACCCCGGTGGGTGAGCGCGCACAGCTACTACGAAGAGTCGCTGAAATACTTCGCTCTCGGCGTCAGCAGTTTATCGCCGCTGCAGTGCTTGAGGCAGGGAAGCCCTGGCTTGAAGCAGACGGTGATGTGGCAGAGGCGATTGATTTTCTTGAATACTACGCCAACGAGGCCGAAAGGATCTGTATTAGTGTCGCAACGGCCTCTTTTCCCGGAGAACAAAACTCATACTTTTACGAGCCTCGAGGAGTCGCACTCGTCATCAGCCCCTGGAATTTCCCCATAGCAATTCCCTGCGGAATGTTTGCCGCCGCCCTCGTTTGCGGCAATACAACGCTGCTCAAACCTGCCGAGCAAACAACACTTTGTGCCTCCTTACTTTTTGATGCTTTTCTTGAAGCGGGCATGCCTCCGAGAGCCGCAGCGTTTCTCCCTGGTCGTGGAGAGCAAGTCGGTCCGTTTCTCGCCAAGCATTCCCTCGTTTCAACAATTGTGTTCACTGGCTCACGAGAGGTCGGCCTTGAGCTTATTAAAACCGGTGCAAGCTATCACTCTCAGCATGTAAAGCGTGTTATTGCTGAGATGGGTGGAAAGAATGCGATCATCATTGATGATGATGCCGAACTGGATGAAGCGGTGAAGGGTGTGCTGTATTCGGCGTTTGGCTTTCAGGGTCAAAAATGCAGCGCGTGTTCGCGCCTTATTGTGGTTGGCGCAAATTACCCTAGGATACTTCAACGTCTCGCCGAAGGCGTGCAAAGCCTACTCATCGCCCCTCCCAGTGATCCCTCCTGC
The DNA here is from genome assembly GCA_964351345.1 of uncultured Bdellovibrionales bacterium. Lineage (GTDB taxonomy): Bacteria > Bdellovibrionota_C > UBA2361 > SZUA-149 > SZUA-149 > SZUA-149. The sequence goes on from CAYGNZ010000192.1 coordinate 1,980, forward strand.
TACGTCGGACCGGTGATTGATGAGGTCGCTCAACAGAGACTGCTTCAGGCTATCGAGAAAGCAAAACGAGACTGCACTACCTTAGCAGAGGGGAGAATCCCTGCGGATTGTCATGGATACTACGTGCCTCCAACAATCTTCTCGGGCGTTCCGGAGAATCATTCGATTTTGCGAGAAGAACTTTTTGGTCCTGTGCTGGCGGTGACACACGTCGATACCTTTGAACAGGCGCTGGAGAGAGCCCTGGATAGCAAGTACGCACTCACCGGCGGAGTATTTAGTCGCAGCCCGTTGAACATCGCCAAAGCAGCACAGGCGTTTAACGTAGGGAATCTTTACATCAACAGAGCGTGCACTGGCGCCTTAGTTTCGCGGCAACCATTTGGCGGGGCAAAGATGTCTGGAGTCGGTTCGAAGGCTGGAGGGCCTGACTACCTCTACCAGTTCCTTATTCCGCGCACTCTTACTGAAAACACCATGCGCCGAGGCTTCGTGCCCGAGCTCTAGCACTAGGATAAATACCTAGTTCCACAAATATTTTACCGCCTCCCAGTGACTGAGACGCAGCTAAAGTTCGCTGAGCCAATAGTCGATGCTTAGATAAGAGCTGAGTCGATAAATTCCTACTATTTCAGGAGTTTATGTCGATGCGAATCTTCAACCTCATTGCGTTGCAAGCTCACGTTCGAGGTAAGGGGCAAGACGCGAACCTTAATGGGCACACAGAGAAAAGAAAATACGGCGGTAGAATCAGGGAGCGATGCGCTACGCGCGCTCCTAAGCGCCCGCGCACCAAACGCTGAGATTGCCGCAGCTCTTCTTTCACACGCACTAGCGCTACCATCTGTTCGCTCGGCAGCCTTGTTTGTTGAGAAGCTCGGTTCACACGCCGAACTCTATTCTCTCGACTCGGTGGGTGAAGGCGAAATCCCAGTTCCTCGACCGGTTCAGGGCAGCTCGGGTGCCTTGCAAACATTTCAAACTAATACCGATGGCGAGCTACCCCGGTATCACTATGAGCGAATTCTCGGTTACCAGCGTGGTTTGGGATGGCTCGCACTTGAGCTTGAAAAAGATCTTGATCAGTCAGAGAAGACAGTTCTTGAGGAACTCACCTTCTACGCGAGTGTGCTAATCGAACGGCCACAAGTCTATGGCCAAGTAAAACACTACTCCGACACTCTACAAGTGCTCAACGAGCTCAATAAGTTAGTTGCCAGCGGCGTGGGCATAGACCGCATTTTACGTACACTTGCACGCGAAGCGGCGTTTCGATTTTCCGCTGATTGTGTACTGGGGCTACAATTGAATGAAGCGGGAGATTCCCTCATCGTACGAGGAATCTACGGACTTCCAAGCCGTGCAGTTCCGGGATCAATTGCCCTTGCAAAAACTCAACTCGGACGCTCTCTAAAGCTTGGCGGAATTATGTCGGTTCCGGATTTAAGCAATCAAAAGGATCACGGAGTTGCATTTCTCGAAGAACGAGGTCTCACCTGCGCTCATTGGTGCAGTATCGATATGCGCGGCGAAGTGCTGGGAGCAATTTTAATTGGCTACCGTGAGCAGCGTCCTCTAAGCGTGCTTGAAGGAGACATGCTCGAAGAATTCGCTCGCGGAGCAGCAGTTGCAATTGCCAACGCAAAAAACCAAGAGACCTTAACCAAATACACTGAGAAGCTTGAGGAACTTGTAGAGGATAGGACAGCAGATCTTGCCGTTCAAACAGCTCGTGCAGACCAAGCGAACCAAGCGAAATCTCAGTTCGTTGCCAACATGAGCCACGAGCTCAGGACGCCGCTTACCGCAATTGTCGGCTATTCGAGCGTATTGAGTGAAAAGGTCTTTGGGGAAATCAACGAACAACAAGAAGACGCGCTGAAGGCGATTTGCCGAGCAGCGGATCATCTCAAAGATCTCATTAACGATGTGCTTGATGTTGCAAAAGTTGAGGCAGGGAAAGAAGATGCGCAACCCGCAGAAGTGGACCTGCATGCCCTGACCAAGCAAATCTATAAATTAATGATGCAGACTGCCCTCGGGAAAAACGTCAAACTTATCCCGGTTGCAGAGCCGGAGGAAGGCAAAAGCATTATTGGTTTTGTCGATCAACGACACGTTCGTCAGATTCTTATCAACCTAATGTCAAACGCCGTGAAGTATACGCCGAGTGGTGGAGAGGTTTCGCTTACGGTTGAAACTATTGGAGACAAAGCTCGAATTTCTGTCCGAGACACCGGCGTCGGTATCCCTCAAGCCGAACAGTCAAAAGTCTTTGAGCAGTTTACTCGAGCAGATGACGAGTATAGCCAAGCTCAGCTCGGTACGGGAATTGGCCTCTCACTTACGAAACGCCTAGTTGAGATGAATGGCGGGAAAATCGGTCTGCGCAGTGAAGTGGGACGAGGATCAGAATTCTGGTTTCTCCTACCGCTCGCTGACGGAGGAAACTCAATTGTCGGCTCAAGTGCAACGACCAAGAATGAACCGCTTCGCTCTGCCGCTCGACTTGATGGGCTGAATATCCTTGTTGTTGATGATAACGTACTCACTACCGACGTTTTAAAAACTATCATCGGCTCTGCCGGAGGTAACGTGTACATCGCCCACTCGGTGGAAGAGGCGCGAGAACTTGCGGGTAGCACCTCATTAGATGCGTGCCTGCTGGACCTCGCGATGCCCGGCGAGAGTGGGCTTAGCCTGTTAGAATACTTCCGTAGTCACGATGATTACGCCACGCTCCCACTCGTTGTAGTGAGTGCTTGCGTATTCGATAGTGACAAAGACGAGGCAATGGCGAAGGGTGCCTCAAGTTTCATCGCAAAACCGTTTGCACCTGCAGAGATTGTGAGTACGGTTAGAGAATTAACTATTTCATCAGTATTAGCAGAGAGCTAATAGCGTATAGTAAGAATTGATAATGTCATCTAGTAAAGACACAAACGATGCAGTCACCAGCGATGGAGCAGAACATATTCTGCAACAGCTTGAAGCTGCGCTGAGTTCTGATGGAGATTTTCCAGTTCGTGCGAGAGCGGTTATGGAACTGCGAAAACTCGCGGACGATCCAAACACGCCGGTAGAGAGTGTGGTCGAGGTAATCCTTGGCGATCCTTCCTTGGGCACCAGAATACTGCATCTAGTAAACAGCGTGTTCTATCAACGCAGCTCTTCGATTACTACGGTATCTCAAGCAGTCGTACAGCTCGGAATGCGTGCATTGACTGACCTTTGTACGGGATTGGTGCTGTTGCAGCGATTTAGCCCAGTTGCACAGCGCGGAGGGATTTTCGCTGACAATGTGAAGAAGACGGTTCTTATTTCGTTGCTTACCTCATCTGTGGCAAAAGAACTCGGCGATGAGGACGAGGAGCGAGGGTATCTCGCGGGAACATTTTTCAGTATTGGACCTCTGCTCCTTGCCTATTATTTCCCCCAGGTCTTTGAGTCGGCCGAGCGCCGAGCTCTAAAACGTCGTCAGACCATCACGCAGAGTATCACGGAGACTTTAGGAATCCCGCCAGTCGCACTAAGCCTAGGCATCATCGATTCGCTGGCAATTCCCGAATATTATCGAGAACTGTTGCTACTGGCCTATACGCTCTATGTCGAAGAGGACACCAGTGACGTCACCGCTGAGAACGCACTTGCTGAGGCATTGTCTATCTCCGCGCAACTTGCCGATGCGATAATTGATACGAAAACTAGACCAGAGCTTTCTCAGGCTATTGCTGAGATAAGCAATAAAACTTCGCTTGAGCGGGAGCAAATTGCTCGCTTGCTGGCACCGCTCCCTCAAAATTTTCAAACTCAGATTACGGTAATTGAGATGAGTTTTCTCACCTTGCCAGAACATGTCCTCTCTTGGATTGAACGAGGCGATAACGCCGAAGCTGAGCCTGCGCTTTCATTAGATGAAGAGCAGGACGATGAATTCAGCTACTACCTCGATGAAATTCGACAGGCGATAAGCAATCAGGAAACGCTTTCCAGTATTATCGCCTCAGTGATGGAAGCACTGGCCTTTTCACTCAACTTCGACCGTGTCTTGCTGATGTTCTCAGATCCAGATGAATCTGCGCTTCATGGCAAAATGTCGCTCGGTGAGTCATTTTCGACGCCAATTCAAAGCTATGTGCGCCCACTCGATAAGACCTCTCCGCAACAGAGTCCTGACAACGCTGCATTTTTCAATGGGACCGTTGAGACCTTCGGTGACCCCTTATTTGAAGACGGTTGGCCCTTTGTTGCCCTGCCAATAGGCACTGCTGGCCGAACGGTGGGGGTGATCTACGCAGATTCAATCGAAGATGAATCCAAGCCGAATGAGGCGCTACCCGAACGCACTCAAGCCGCTCTCTCTCTGCTGACCGAACTTCTCGACAAGGCGACCAGCTCAAGCGGAATTTAAGCTCCGCTTGCCGGTCCCGCCAAAAAACTTCGTTTTTCAACAAGCTCTACTTTTTTATTTCCTCTACACGCCTCGTCTCAACACCTTTGAAGTGGATTCCTCACAAAAGATGTGCTATACCTTCTGTCAATAGGAATTTTTAGCCTACGTGATCGACC
>CAYGNZ010000193.1:0-6511 GCA_964351345.1 uncultured Bdellovibrionales bacterium
TTCTGGGCTTCTGCCCCACCAACAATATCGATCAGTTCCGTGGTAATCGCGCTCTGACGGGCACGGTTGTAGAACAATCTAAGTTTATCCGTAAGCTCATCCGCATTTCTTGTCGCTGAGTCCATCGCAGACATTCTTGCAGCATGCTCACTTGCTTTTGACTCAAGTGCTGCCTGGGTAACCTTGTTTTTAATTACCAAGGGCACGAGTCGCTCAAAGATTTCCTCCGGGGTTGGATGAAACTTCACCGCACCCAACTCTTCCGCGTCTTCTTCGGCTTCCCCCGCAGAAGATGCTCCCGAGAAGGGCAGCAAAACTTCACGCTCAACAATCTGTGTCATCGCGGAAACAAACTTCGTATAGTAGAGGACCACCTCATCGCTTCTGCCTTCGATGAAGTCATCAACTAAGGCATTCACCATTTCAGAAATCGGCCAGGAACCGGCATCCTCAGAAAGGCCTTCAAATCGCGCCTTCAAGGTCCAATTATTTGATTTCGCGGAGGCTACTGCTTTGGCCACATTCGAGTTATAGGCCCCGCAGAGACCACGCTCACCAGATATCACGACCACCGTGCGGCGATGCACTTCTGAGCGAGACTCAAGGAGTGGATGACTGAATTTTTCCGGTAAATTCGCAGAGACTCGAGCAAGCACCTTACCCAGACGCTCACTAAAGGCCCGACCGCCCATGGCCGCCTCTTGCGCACGTCGAAGCTTGGCTGCTGAGACGAGTTTCATCGCACGAGTAATCTGCTTGGTGTTTGTCACCGAGCTGATTCTTCGACGAATTTCTTTGAGGTTACTCACGGATATACGGCTCCCACTTCAAAGTACGGTTTTTTAAATCCTGTTCAGAGAACAGTATATTCCCCTATCTTGCTGCCGCTTGTGCAGCGCTACCACCTTCAACTCTTGCAGGCCCGCTTCCAGACTCGCCACTCACCTCGGCACTTCCTTTTTCAGCAAGAAAGTCTTCAGTGAACTGAGCAATCGCTTTAACAAGCTCGCTCTGCTGCTCATCACTCCAGCTTCCTTTGGTTCGAAGGCTTTCAAGGATGCCATCATGATTTGCTTTCACGTGTTGGTGTAAACCTGCTTCAAAAGCTCCAATCTGATTGACGTCAAGCTTGTCCAGAAAACCCTGGTTTGCCGAAAAAATCGAAAGGACCTGAAGTTCAACTGGCATCGGCTTAAACTGTGGCTGCTTGAGTAGCTCAACAAGTCGCTCTCCACGCGCAAGCTGCTTACGAGTCACCGCATCGAGGTCAGAACCGAACTGCGCGAAGGCCTGCTTTTCCCGATACTGCGCCAAATCAAGACGAAGTGTTCCAGACTGCTTTTTCATGGTCTTAATCTGGGCGGAACCACCAACCCGAGATACTGAAAGTCCAACGTTTACCGCGGGACGAACACCAGAGAAGAACAAGTCTGACTCAAGGTAGATTTGTCCGTCAGTAATCGAAATTACGTTGGTCGGAATATAGGCAGAAACATCCCCCGCCTGCGTTTCAATCACTGGAAGCGCGGTAAGTGAACCACCGCCCTCGGCATCACTAAGCTTTGCCGCACGCTCAAGGAGACGTGAGTGAAGATAGAACACATCCCCTGGATACGCTTCACGTCCTGGAGGACGTCGAAGAAGCAAAGAAATCGCACGATACGCTACCGCGTGTTTCGAGAGGTCATCATAGACCACCAATGCATGGCGACCTGAATCACGGAAATACTCACCCATGGTGCAACCGGTGTAGGGAGCAAGAAACGAAAGCGGCGCGGGCTCACTCGCAGACGCTGAGACCACAATGGTATGGTCAAGCGCACCGAACTGACGAAGACGCTCAACAACTTGCGCAACACTGGAACGCTTCTGACCAATCGCGACGTAAATACAAATCACACCAGTGTCTTTCTGGTTAATGATGGTATCAAGCGCAACGGCAGTCTTACCGGTTTGTCTATCACCAATAATAAGCTCACGTTGACCACGACCAATTGGAATCATGGAATCAATCGCTTTAAGGCCTGTTTGCATTGGTTCGTGAACAGATTTTCTCGCAACAATACCAGGCGCTTTTACTTCAATTCGGCGGAACTCGTTGGTTTCAATCGCTGGGCCACCATCAATCGGATTTCCAAGACCATCAACCACACGTCCGATTAGGCTGTCACCCACGGGGACCTGCGCAATCTGACCGGTTCGTTTCACCACATCCCCTTCACGAATGTGCGAAGTCTCGCCCATCAAGACCGCTCCAACACTGTCTTCTTCAAGGTTGAGCGCGATGCCTTTGATGTCCCCAGGAAAAGTAAGAAGCTCTCCAGAGGCAACGTTATCAAGGCCGTGAATACGGGCAATCCCGTCTCCGACTGATATCACTGAACCAACCTCAGCAAGCTCTACGCCTGCGTCGTAATTCTGAATTTGCTCACTTAACACGCGAGAAATTTCTTGCGCCTTGATTTCCATTCCTTTCTCCCTGGCAGGTGCTTGATAGACCCCGTCTTTAGGGATCTAAACTACATCTAGTAAACGCCCTTATGCTCCTCCGAGCAGGCTTCGTTCAATTCTTCCAATACGACCGCTCAAAGAGCCGTCGAGTACTTTCCCATCGTATTTCACGATCATGCCGCCGATGAGGGCGGGATCACTTGACCACTGAAACTCGAGTGAGCCTTGAATCTGCTGCGCGAGTAATCCTTCAATTGTACGCGCTTCTTCCGAGTCGATGTCTTTTGCAACGATCACTTCAACCTTTAACACGCCTGCGGAAGCGTCTGCTTGCACGGCGAATGCCTGAGCGATTTCAGGCAAGGCAGCAATCCTATCGCGCTCAAATACCACCCGAAGAAAACGTCGAGCGATATCTGGCACACCCGCATTTTCAGCAATCGAAAGTAGCGCGGAAAGACGCTGGCTTTTTTCAAACATGGGGTTGAGCATGCTGCCGGAGAACTCGCGCTGCTGCTCCCAAACATCAGCAAACTCGGTAAGCGCACGAGCGATGTGCTGCGCAGGAGTTGGGCTTCCCACAGAACCAAGCTCAGCGTTTACCGCCTTGAGCAATGCTTTGGCATATCTACTCGCTAATTTTCCGACGTTTTTAGCCAAGTCCTTCCCCTCTAATTCTGAATCAAGCTTCTTACTGCTTCCTGACGAAGGCGTTGATCATCTTCTCTACTAAGCTCGCTCGACAGGCGCTGGCGGGCGGTGGCAGTAGCGGAGTAGACAACCTCTCTTTGAATCTCTGCACGCACTCTCGCGAACTCAGAGAGAATGCGGCGCTCCGTGTCCTCTCGCTTTCTTTTCGCTGCGCGTTCCGCATCGGTAATAAGCGAGGCTGCGATGTTATCCCCGTCCCCTTGTAGGCGATTTCTTAAGGCAGATTTCTCTTCATCAATCAGCTCTAAGCGCTGCTGGAGGGCGGCAATTTCTCTTTCTGCCTCATCGAGTGCTTTTGCGGCTGAAGTAATGTCTTGCTTGAGTTGCACGCTTCGGTCGCGAAGGAGCGGTCGTGCTACTTTTCGGTAACCATAGCTGAGAAGTATCGCGTAGAGGGTGAAGTTTACCGCCGGCCAGAAAAGAGAGGCGATACTCGCATGCCCTGCCCCACCTGCTGCAAAGGCAACAGAAGGCAGACCCCACACCGCGGTCAAAGCTGCAAGATAGAGTATGCGTGAACGGACGCCTCGTCCGAGCTGAGCTGATTGTGAATTTTTCTTCATAGCTTAGGCGTTACCTAGTCTCCGCTTCCGGTGGATTTGTTGCGCACACCGAGAAAATTAATGAACTGTTTGTTTGGGGTTTGTAGCTAATGCTGTCTGCACGAGTTGTTGAGCGAGTTTGTCGGATTCGACACTCACTTCTCGAAACGCTTGCTCTTTCATGCCCGCAATTTTTGTTTGCGCTCGTGACATATCGCCATCCGATGTCTCCTGCGCTGCGGTAAGAATTTCATCAACGGAGCGTTTCGCGTCATCGACCTTCACATCCCGTAGACGAATGCCTTCTAGTCGCGCTTCGCGAAGATGCTCTTCAATCTCGCTCTGGAGTGCAAGGCTGCCTTTTTTAACTTCTGCGGCCTTTTGCTTATCTCCCTCAGTGCGCGCTTCACGCTCTTCAAATAGCTCGAGATAGGGTTGGAAAAGATAGTTCCCGAACAAGGCCCAGCAAAGGATGAACATCAATCCGGAGACGATAATGTGAATCGCGGTTTCTGGTTTCAGTAGTCCTGGAACCACGGCTCCAAGCAGTGCCTGCATGCCAAAAACACAAAGAACGAAGAGCACCGCGCCAACAAGCGCATCGCCAAGCCCGAGAGGCTTTTTTGAGTAGTTATGTTCGTTGGCAGGACTCTTTGCCATTATCTTCAGTCCCTGATGCTACCGTTTTCCTTACCGTCGTTTGCCGTAGTTTTTACGGGCGCTTCCTTTGCTGCGCCCATATCGCAATGCCCCTCAAAGAGCACTCCGTCGTGCATCACCACTTTGGGGCAAACAATGTTACCCGCGATTTTCGCACCGGAGAAAGCCTCTAGCCGCTCTTCGCACTCCACATCCCCCTCAAGCTGACCAAACACTTTAAGTCGCTCAGCTTTGATAGTGGCCCGCACACTTGCGCTTTCGCCGAGGATAAGGTCGCCTTTAGCGATTATCTCCCCCTCGAGCTCACCATGAAGCTCTGCCCCACCAAGGAACTCAAAGCGCCCTTGCATTCGTGAACGGCTACCGACTTGGGTATCAACCGAACCGCTGATCGCTCTTCGTGAGCTAATCGAACGCGCTTGCGCTGAGGCCTTACTCTGCTCAGTCGAAGCTGTGGCAGGAAAACCACTGAAATCCATCGCCCAGTTAGTTTTGTCTTCTGCCACGTTTTAACTCCTTTTTGAGGGGCTAAGCCCACAATTGGCGAGGATTCTATAGCAAATGCCCCGAGTAAATGAAACCCGGTAGCAGAGTCTTAGTGTTTGGCTTTCGGCTCTAGGAAAAGGGTTTGCGTAAGTACCCGAAAACACTCATGTTTTGTCTTGTTTTCTAGCGCCGCTTGCGTCTGCTCACGAAGTTCTCAGATTACTGTAGTCTCACGCTCTGTCAAACCTCCCCACCACCGCTTCTCAGCCAACCGAAAGAGAAGATAAATCCGGAAATTCACTTGGGAAAGATTCGTAGGGCTCTGCTCGCTGGAGAGATTTGCTTAGTAAATTAATAATTTTTGATAGATTCGAGTATGCAAGAGAGGGTAAACTAGAAGGCCGTCAATAAAGCCTTCCGCGCGCGAGGGCTCCGAGGAGGAACAAGTGTAATGCTCAGTATTCAAGTCCGCCCGAGCTTAGGTCTTTTGCGCCAGATCGCTAAAATTGAGTATTTCGCTGGCTCATGGTCCCGACTGCGACTGAACACTGGTTTTGCGTCAGACGAAAAACGGCAGATGACTTGCAGTCGTGATGCCTACGCCATCCTTTGTCTGGATGCCAACACCTCAGTCGTTCTGGCCGTTCAGCTTCGAGAGCTGCTCAAGAAAGGCGTCGCACTCAGCGACCGCGGCGATGATTTCCTTCAGGAACTGGACTCCAAAAATGGCCACATTATTGAACTTGATCGCTTAAAAAAGCCGCTCAACGCACCCTTCTCCCTCTCCTTCGCTCAGTTGCTCCAGCTTCATCAAACTCTTGGAGTTGCCGCATCGGAGCACGCAAAAGCGCCGGAGAATTCCCTTCGGCAACAAGCGAACAGTTTTTTGGACCCGGATGGACGTAAGATTTTTCCAGGTATTTCAGCCTTCCTCGTCGAAAAACGTCTGCGTGCCCTACTAGAGTGGACTGAGGCAGAACTGCGTGCAGATCTGCTCCACCCCTTACTTGTTATCGGCACCTTTCACCTACTCTTTCTGCAAACCCTTCCCTTCAAACAGGCAAACCACAGGGTAGCATTGATTGTGATGCGGAAGCTCCTTGAAGCGCATGGCTATGACTTCGTGGCCTATTCCGCACTTTCACCGCTACTGCTTAAAAACGAAGAAGCCTATTTTAACGCCCTGAGACAGGCTGAAAAGACTGCGGGAAGCAATTGGTCCACACTTAACACCTGGCTTGAATTCTTTCTCGATAGCGTGCTGAGTTCTGGAAATCGCCTACAAACGGAGTATGAACAGAGCTTTCTCCGCTCTCGCTTATCAGCAGTACAGCAGCAAATTCTCACCGTGGTGAAAGAACAGGGCAGCGCCACTCGAGAACGAGTCGCTCAGGAGACAGGGATAAATCTCAACACGGTAAAGTATAACCTCACCGTAATGCACCAGCGCGGGCATTTGCGGCGAAATGGTGGGGGCAGAACAACGAACTACTCGCTGGTTTAAGCCTGACGAGAGCTGTCTCGTAGAGACATTCAAATTAAGGTGATTGAACGCTTTTTAAGTGCTTTGAGTCTACCAACGGAAGGCGCGCCCTTACTTTTTTGCTATCAGTAGGGTTGGTAGAGAGCGAAAACCTCTACTACCAACCTGAAAGCTCAGT
>CAYGNZ010000194.1:0-4274 GCA_964351345.1 uncultured Bdellovibrionales bacterium
TCATTCAGAGCCCTAAAAACCGCAGAAAGGATATCAAAATGACTCCATCAGAACTTCGCAGTACCGCTTGGAAAGAGGTTGTCTTCATGAACGGAGATGATTCAACAAGACGAGGTGCAGTGATGGTCAAAGATATAGTCTTCCCAGAATTCTCATATATCGAGAGCGACACTGGAGTTGAGGCTCGACTCGAATCAAATGATCAATGTTTAGAAAAGAGTGCCGAACTGCTGGCGAAGCACCGCGCGGGGATAAAAATCTCTACTGCATCAAATGATGCCCGCATTAAAGCAAAGGGGTGGAAATCAGCGAATATCGTCCTCCGTCCACTGGCGGGGGTGGTAGGAATGTATCGCCAAACCTCTGCTCCGGGTGGCTACAAAGCTCCGGTTGCGGTGATGCGTTGCGGTACGGGCGATTTTTACTCAGAGCAATCCTGTAAACCCATACGGGTCGAGGGACGTGACGCACGTGAAATCGTGCAACACTTTATTGTCGAAGATCTTATTCCTTACGCCCATGCAGCAGCCGAACGTGCGAAGAAAAATGGACTGCAAATGGTATTATCCTCGAAATGGACTATCAGCGAAGGGGAGACATATCTTCCAGACGTTTGCGAGAGAATATTTGCAGAACTCGGCCTGCGAGCAGGTGAGGGAAGAGGAGAAGGGGACCATTACCGGGAAATCGCAGACATGTGCGGTGCCTACATTCCGACCAATGTCGCTCCGGCAGGCCAGGACTGCCCGATGTCGTATGATAACGGCGGATGGATGATTGTCTGCGGAAATGCAAACGGCGATACCTTCGCTGATATTGCAGATTTGCAGCACGGTGGAAATTCAATGGGATCTGAGTGTATTTGCCGCGATGGATTTTCCTACTTCGAGCTTCCGGGAGGAACGGCACCAGGACGCGCGGATTCTGATTTTAAAGGTGCGAAGTTTTTCTCACCAATGGGAACATTAGTCGCTTTTGCAGGAGCAATTACCAGCGTGAATCCAGGTGCGAAGCCCTACACGGCAGCAGCGATGAGTGCCGCCGTTGAGTACATGGGAAATACCCCTGAAGAGCAACGCTGCACGCAGACCATGCTGGAGTACGTTCGTAAGACTGCAGTAGCTAGCTTGGAGAGCTAGGGACTAATTAAAGCGATAGCGTCCAGGGTGCTGGCGCCGCTCAGCCGGATTTGGTTTTTTTCGAGTCTCTAACTGCGAAGCTCCCTCCATCAGCGACTTCATTTCGGCAGAGAGTAAAGGGGAAATAGTGGGGTCTTGCTGCAACTCGCTGAGCAGACCTCGCAGCATCAGAATCGCATTGTTGGTCCTGCCAATGGGAAGCGTATCGCTTCTTGCAACTCGAACCAAATAGCTCATTGTTCTTGAATACTCGAAGTTTGATAGTTCTCCTTGAGCCATCGATTGGCTAATCTCCTTTGCCCGCTCCTCAGCGGTATTACCTTTCAAGGAGCTAACAAGAAAACGCGGATTGTTTTGCAGATATTTCTCAATTGAATGAGCTTCGGTGAGCTGATGAATCACCACTACTTTCGACCTACTCCCGAGCTGACATTCTAAAAGATCTCGTAGAGTCTTATTCGCACTCACGATCCCTCCCACCATCGCGACGGGGTCCCCGCTGTGGCGAAACTCAACGACATTTTCAACCCCTTTGGGCCAGCGACGCACCGCAGCTCCGTAGGTTTGAATCTTCAAGCGACTTGCCAGAGAATTCCAATCATCTTCTCTGCCCTGACCAATTAAATGCGCCCGGACAAAGGCTAGGACGTTTCTCACAATCAGCGTTCCCTGACTGTAGGCGTCAATTACTATGGGCTCTGAATCATTGAGCCGTTGCACTAAATTACTGGCAAGATTCCATGCAGCACTTTTTTCGGCAAACACGCCTTTCTCATCAGAGAACGCCGCGACCACACAGTGTGCCATGTCTTCTAAGGTGCCTTCGGTTGGATTAGGAATTACCAGTACATCATGCCCCCGCTTCAAGGCGAGCAGCTCTCCCATTTCCGTAATTGAGTCATCCGTCATTCGAATGCCATTGACCGCCATACTGGGAAATGTGTTCGTGCGATTCGGGTTTCCTACCCCTACAGGAGGGGAGACTCGATAGGGGACTGACTTGTCAATTTTGGGCAAGCGGACAGCATCCAACCCTTCTACTGGGGCCGAATTCTGAGGCGAGGGGCTGCCTTGTGTTTGAACTGGGTTTTCCTGCATTAAAACTCCAAAGGCGTTATGGAGAAATTGCAGCTCGGTGTTTCATGAATTCTTGAAAAGAAAGCCTGCTCATTCGGGGCACTTAGAAGGATTTGCTCGCAGGAAAATGAAAAGCAAAGCAGTGATTGCGATATGTTTCAAAAACCTCGAAGAAAAAGCAGCGGGTGAGCGATATGCTCGCTTCACCCGCTGATTTCGATGCTCCTGCCGACTAGTGCTCGAGCTCATCATCATCGCGTAGATTGAGGAATAGAATCGGCTCTATCGCAAACTCCATCGACACGCCGTAGGTCGCTCGCACACCCTTCTCTTCGATGTCTCCGTCTTCAAGCGAAACGCCAAAGACATGGAGCAGCATCTCACTCAGATGATTAGCGACAAGGCCGAGACCGGGCGAGCCAAACGAAGAGATGCCGATGAGCACCTCAAGCTTGTGGAGACGATAGTCGGAGAGCTTTCGACCCGACTCCGAAAGCGCCCAGAGTGCTTTGGCCAGAGCGCGCTTTCCTGCCGCTGCGATGACCTCATCGGGCAGCGCGCCGTCTTTTAGATAAGAGTCTCGTAGGGGCGCTCCGTCCTCGCCGATACCGGGAATACCGGAGAAATCGATATCTCCTGACCCCCGTTCGCTAAACGGCCCGAAGTGTCTGTATGGCCAGTCTCGAAAATCTTCCCGCTTGTAGCCCAGGGCTTCAAGCCTCGCTTCCGGCGTTACAACTTCCTGGTTCATCTTAGTGCTCCTTACCACAGGGAGGAAAGGTGAGACCGGCTCTGACGTCAAAACCTGTTTGAATCACCGCTATGCTCCCGCAGACCCTCAGGAACTACTGAGAGACGCCTTCGGTAAGCACAGGGAATCAATCTTCTACTGGCAGCGGGGGAATCTAGCTTGAGCAGTATGACAAATCAACTAGCTTTGGTTCTGCACCCGGACACGACGTGGTCCAAGGTGACAAAAAGCAGCCAATGCGGAACCTTTGAGGAACCGCATCGGCTTAGATAGATGACCTTTTGCTTATTGCGCGACGCGAGCGAGAACTTCCTTGCCAAGTCGCTCAAGATTGTCCTCGGTGATTGGCAAACAAAGCTCTGACTCAAAGGTCTCGATCGCCTCAGGTGAGAGTCCATTGGGAACGAGCAGTATTAATGGCTTTCCCGATTGCCGAGCGAGTTCGAGTAGATCGAGCCCATCTCGAGTGCCAATGTGCGTTGGTTTGGATAGCCAACTTGCATGGTAATACAGCACGATAAGATCTGTCGCTTCTATCGAATTTCGATATTCGAAATCATAGGTTACTTCAAAGAACTCAGCTTCTACCGTCTGAGAAATATTCTCGCTCAGCGCTCGGAACACACTGAGGTAGCGACCGTCCTGAGATTCAAATCCAGGTGTCGGCGTGACAATGAGCATTACCTTCATCAAAACCTCCCTTGCGCTCATTTTGACGAGTACCAATTGGTGCTTGCCGAAGAGAACGAAGAGTCGGGGAGCAGCGCTCCCACAGGGAAATACGAGTGAGGAAACTCAGCGAGAGTAATAGAATCTGCTCAAGGAAGCGAATTGATCGAAAGCGAAGCAATGCTTGCAAGAAAAAAGCCGGAAAATCGTCGAAAATACTGGAGAAATCCGAGAGTTGCCTCGATAGTCTTGATACAACTCCATAGCAACTGCGGGTTTAGGCTTTCCAGCTCAGGTAAACACTTGATACATTTGGGAAACTTTTGACACCAGGAATAGAGGATAGCTAGATTTTGACTGCGCAGATTCGTTCTCAACAAATAGACCTCGGGCTGCTTGGCGCTTTCTTTCTTTTGCTCGGCTATTTGTTTTTTGATCCTCTTGCCCGAGTTTATGAGATTGCCCAAGTCAATGATGACTATTCTCACGGCATGCTTCTTCCTCTTGTGTCGGCGTATATTTTCTGGGATCGACGCGATAAAATTAAGAAGCTTTGGTCAGAGAGCTTACAAAGTTCTCCCGGGACGCTTCGCCTTTTTTCGGCGGTGGCTTTCCTGCTTCTGGGAGGAGTGCTGTTT
>CAYGNZ010000194.1:4299-6477 GCA_964351345.1 uncultured Bdellovibrionales bacterium
CTTGGTTGGCTCCTAGTTTTCTTCATGCTCTCGGGAGGCCTGCTCGCCATCCTCAAGAGTGTGTGGCTCGGCGTAATTTTGGAGCCGATTCTCCTTCTTTTCATGGCTCACCCACTGCCCGCGTCTCTGGTGCCGCGACTCTTTAACCCGCTACAACAGCTCGCTGCCCGAGCAAGCGAAGTCTGCTTAGAATTGCTGGGAGTTCCGGTATACGTTCAAGGAAATATTATTGAAATTCCGGGCATGCGCTTGCTCGTTGAGGAAGCATGTAGTGGTTTGCGCTCGGTGCTCGCGATGGCGACGGTTGCAGTGATAATGCCGATGCTTTTTCGGATGAGCTATCTAGCGCGATTCAGTCTATTCGTCATTGCGATTTTTATCGCGCTTGTACTCAACGTCTTTCGTGTGGTCATCACAGGAGTGTTGGCATATTTTTACGATAAATCTGTGGCTGAAGGATTTTTCCACGACTTCACAGGAATGGTGGTGTTTGTCATCGGCATTAGTATCGTCTACACCGCCCTGCATTATCTCGTGAAGGAGGAGGAATGATTAATCGCAATAATGCGCTTCTGACGATGATCTTTGTCGTCCTCCTGATAGGATTTGCCAAGCAGATCGAGAATCGCGACGGACTCACCGCTCCGAAAACATCGAAACTTCTTGCGATTCCTCGCTCACTCGGCGAGTGGACGAGTGAAGAGAGCTTAGGATTGGGACTCCGTGAACAGCAGATACTGCAACTCGATAGCTACGTGCGCAGAAACTATAAGAATTCCGACGGCAGACAGATTCAAGTCTACATCGGCTACTGGAAAACTCAGAGTGGCGACTATCAGGCCGCAAAACACTCACCAAAAACCTGCTTACCATCCAACGGCTGGGAAGTGCTTGAGAGTAACGAACGTAGAGTTGAAGCGCTCAACGCTGAGGTATCCTCAATACTCGCTCGTTTCAAAAGCAATTATATGCTCTTTGACTATTGGTTCTTCAGTGGTGATGAAATCTATAATCACGAATGGCTCGCGCTGTATAAAATCGCCAGTCAAAAGTTGCTCCATAGTCGTTCCGATGGAGGGATTGTGGAGCTTGGCATCGCACTCAAAGATGGTGATGAGGCGACCAAGAAAGACGCTCAGGAGATTTTAGAGCAGTTTATGAAAGACTTCCAGGATAGTTTTGCTGCGAACTAGTCTCCTGAGGTACTCAGCTCATCACATAGCGCTCGTAATCGAACTCGCGCGTTTCGCGTTCCACACCTCGCTGCTGCTTACCGCCAGATTAATTCATATAAAAGAGAATCTGGCAGAGCCCTGCAAAATATGAGATACGATTGCTGTCTATTATTACGTCGCTCACCGCATAAGGATACTGAAATGACCGCAATGCTTTCCGCAAGAGACGCACTTAAACGCTTGCAGGATGGGAATCAACGTTTTTACTCCGACAAGGCCGAGAGTATGGCTCGGACCTCGAACCAACGTCGTCAGGAGCTTCTTGACGCGCAAAACCCCTTTGCCGTGATCCTTGGATGTTCCGACTCTCGCGTTCCGGCAGAAATAGTTTTTGACGAAGGGCTTGGTGATCTATTTGTCATCCGAGTTGCTGGGAATATCGTCGCCCCATCTCAAATTGGTAGTGTCGAATTTGCCGTTGAAACATTTGGTACCAAACTGGTCGTCGTCTTAGGTCACTCGAACTGTGGTGCGATTAAGAGTACGATAGACGAGCTTGAACAACCAAGCGAGAATCGTTCACCTAACTTGCGTTCAATTGTGGATCGCGTTCGACCCTCCGTCGAAAGCTTACTTGACTCAAAAGCGCTTAGTTCCGCTGAAGAGCTGTTTACTCTGGCAGTGCGAGCGAACATCCGAGCATCAGCAAATCAGCTCAGACACGGCTCCGAAATACTTGAGAACAAGATCGAAAATAAGGAGCTACTGGTGGTGGGCGCGGAGTATTGTCTCGAAAGCGGCAAAGTAGAGTTTTTTGATGGCTTAGACTAGAGCAATTTTCGTTCTCGACCCCGGTTCATCTTTGCGCGAACTGATTAGAGCTATCTCCCAGAAAACTATAGAAATTCAGCTTCACAGCCGACTTACAGAGCAATAGTTCTGCACTAGCTTAGGACCAATGTGAAGCTGCTTCATCGATACATTCTCTATGTAGCGATATTCC
>CAYGNZ010000195.1:0-6449 GCA_964351345.1 uncultured Bdellovibrionales bacterium
GCGCATAGGAACAAACTGCGACAAGGTTATTCCAACAACTTGTCGAGATAGAGCCATTCATAAAACCCTCGTTCTGTAAATTGGTTCTGGGAAAATTCGCACGGTACAGAGCGAAGAGAGGACCCCCTCGTGCTGCACCATGTTGCTTGGACTTCTACTCGATTGATGATTGTAGTGCTTTTTCGCTTTCAAGCTTCGCTTGGTCAAAAAAGTCCGTCCTCAGTTCGAGGCAATCAGAACCGGAACCGGGACCGAAAAGTGTAATTTAAAAAAAACTAACGGCGGAGGGACAGATAAACCAAAAAGAAACCTATCCCGGGGCCGTTGCCCCAAATTTACCTCTCTATCCGTCTGAGGAAGTTTGATTCTCAGCACCAAGTCGACTCGCAAGCCGCGCTTCAAACGTGTCGTTGTGCCACATTCGACAAACAAAGCTCGAGGCTTTGCCCTCTAGTAGCTCACTGCGAGAAAGCTGCGCGTCTTTGATCCATTCATTGCGAAGCTCTCCGTCACGATCAATACGGAAAAGCAGCATGGAGTTGCCGTAGCGTAAATCGCTATCTTCTACCGCCGCGTAGCGAGCATTATTTGCTGCGCGAAGTGGAAAAATGACGTATTCCCGATTCCCTGCACCTGCTGCCGTGAACGGTCGCTTGCAACCCATCACTTCGGTGTAGAATTCGTAAAGACGATTCGCACGAAGCTCCTCGTCTACTTTTAACGCTTCTCCGACAACGATCGCCTCTGCGTCAGTCTCAGTCTCAGCCTCAGTCTCATCTTCACGAGACTGTCGTATCAAGGTTCCCGGCGGTAGCAAGTCGGCAATAGCGTCACCAATATCAACCATCTGCTCCCAGTAGTATGCTTGGAATAACCTGCGGTAGCACGTTATTCCATAGATCATCTGTTGCGTCACATTTGCAACGAACGGCCTGGCTTCTCGCTTCACTCTCGAAAGACTGTGATAGAAGTTAACCTGCACGATCAAGGCTACTAGTTCAGGCCGAATCTCCTTGATAACTCGAGCTTGATCAGGGTTTGTTAAACCATCGAAGATCGCTAAAGTCTTTTGCGCATCAGAAACGGCTTCCTTGGCTAAATCAATTCCGTCGAGCAACTCGAAAATAAATTCGGGATCTTTACCTGGCCGCAGCGATATCGCCCGTCGTATTTTATTATGCTCGGGCACTATCACTTCTAATCGATGGCGTGGAGGCCCTACTTGCACAGTTTTACCGAAGGCTGCCCACAGAGGGCTCGGGTCAACGTCAAGACACCTGCCATTTTTTTCCAACCGCAAGGTCTGTAAAGAACCTCGCTGCTCGATTGGAAGAAGAAGTTGTTCCACGTACCGCATATAGGCACCCAGAAGTTGGCTTGCACCGAGCTTACCAAACTTTTCAACAGCTCTCGGTCTCATTAGACTTTCCTGAAACGAGGAGACAAACAGGTGAAGCAGACAAACGCTGTCCAGCTTCCGGAGGAAAAACAATATCTGTACCTCCGTTTTCGCCTTCAGCTCGAGCGGGTGCTTGATCGCTAAAGGAGAGAACGGAAGTTTTCTAATTTGCTCTGCCCGATAGAGGGAGTAATCGAAAGGAACGGGCCAGGACCATGGCCAAATTACCGCAAGTTTAGCGCATTTTTTCGATTCGCAAAACTTGTTGGAAATTCAGTGACTTAGGGCGTAGCTCGGAGTTGCTAGGGGCTCTTACGTTCCGAAACCAAGTAATGTTACTCGTCCAGACCGAGGCTTGTCGGCCGCGGTTTCATGCAAAGGCACAGCCTGTTAGGCTTCTGGAAAAGTGGAGGAGAAGTGTGCCCCAGCAAAAACTTTCTAGGCAGCCTCTGCTTCAGTGTCCCAACCTGGAAACACCAAAACAGCGGGATGGCATTGCAGAGCACGGGCGAGAGTTTTCGCGCGCTCCACACCTAGCCGAATTCTATCATTCTCAATGGCTGAAATCGTAGACTGCGGAATACCGGTTCGCTCTGCTAAGTCGGTTTGGCTCAGCTCCTGCAATTCACGCATAATGCGAACAGACTCTCCTATGGAAACATCTATCAGCTTTCGTGCCGCTTCAAATTGCTGTTTGGTTTTTGCCATTACTTCCTCCGATAATCGTGAGAAGTGAGATCAACGACTTTAACTATCAAACGATCCTCCTCTCTTAGATAAATCACCCGGTGCTTGTCACCTAAGCGGGACGAACGATGTCCCTTCCATTGCCCACTCAACGCCTCGTCGTGAAATCCTTTAATCAGCCTCAGCCCTGTGGGTCCTGAGAGTTGAACAATGTCTTTCCATTTCTCATACCGCTTCTTCACCTCCACTGGCAGCTTGACCAAGGTCTTGCGTAAGCCTTTTTTCTCCAGGACCTCCCACATACTTTATTTATACTATACTATATTTAGTATATCAAGCATTTTTATCGAGAAATGCTTGCTCTGAGGTAATCAAAACTACACCGCATGACGGAGTTGAGAATCAAGCAAGACATCACCCCGCTACCCGTCCAATTCAAGCGCCCGTACTATCTGCGGATCTACAGCGCTCACGGTGGTCTCCATCCCATGACTAGAATAGGTCTCAATCGGTTCGCTATCATGAACACTATCAAGCCTAGCCTTCATTCGAGCTAGCCCCTGCGCAATCTCAAGCTCTCCTAGCTCTTTGTTGCTAACAGAACAAAACCGAAGCGCCTCTTTTGGAATGCCAATCCTCGCTTCCCCTAAGGAGAACTCCGCAATTGACCCATTCACTCCCTTAAAGCGATACAAGCCCGCTGGAGTGAAAAAGACATCTTTGTGAAGCTCGATGACATCCCCAGCCCTCGGCGTCAAACGTCGTAGTCGTTTCCCTTTTCCCATGTTTTAATCTCCACGTGAGCAGTTACGCTACTCCACTAATCGCTCGACATGACGAAGCTGCTACCCTTTGTTTCTTGTTCTCACACGGTCGGGGACAACTAAAGTGGACAGTTACTTTTATTGACCCTCGGTATCATTCCTGTATTGAGTTTTCTCCGTGACAGACCTAGAGCAAGTAAAAGGGGAAGGCGAATCCAGATGCCCCCCTTTCTTCGTTTAGTCATCAATACTCGTGCAAGTCAGTCCGGTGTCTGTGTCGAGCGTTACTGAGCAAAGGTAGCGATTCGTTCCTTCTGGACAGCTTCCATTGGAATTCTGTTGTTTGCAGCTAGGAAGCGTACTCGAATCACTCGGGTCGTTGTTGCAGCAGACTGGGAAAAATTCGAGAGACGGCATGTCTATTGCGTAGGAGTCATACGGCGAGGCTCCTGTATTAAGGGTATGATCTGCGACTGCCTGCATAAGGAGACGCTGAAGCTCTAATTGCAGTCGGGCTATTTCTGCCGACTTGATTGAGATGGCGGTTTCTTGGCATTGACCGCGAGGGGCCTCTAGCTCGGCACCGAAGTAGATTTTACATTCTCTATCTGCTGCTTGGGCCTGCGCTGTGAAAAAAAGGCTCAATAGTATTCCTGCCAGTATTCGTATTTTCATTTTCTCCCCTCTGTTTGTTTCCCCGCCGTAGTCGCGATGTTCAATAGCTTCTAGACTTGAGGAAGTCGGTATTTGTTTGTTGCAGTGAGAGACGTAGGGAAATAGAAAACGTAACGGTGCTTTTGGGTACTAAGAAGGTGTGTCCTAGGTCTGAGCTGTTGCTAAACCGGTAGCATCAACAAGAACCCAGTGTTGTTGAATAGCCGCGTACAGGTAAACGCCGCGCAATTTTCGTGCAAACGCTAGGCGCTTTCTGTTTCTTCGTGCTCGATTGTGCCTCGGTGTTCTAGGTAGTCTGCTGAAAACCAGCCGAGCAGTGCCCAGACAGAGCCGAGAGTCCAGCCTGCTAAGACATCCGTTGGCCAATGAACGCCGAGGTAGATTCGAGATATACCGATTAGCAGTGTTAAGAGAATAGCAGAGGCTATGAGATAGACCTTTGTTCGATGACTTCGTTGCGCGTGGCAGAGTAAGCCGGCGAGTGTGAGGTAGGTAAGTGCGGAGAGTAAGGAGTGCGCACTAGGAAAGCTTGCGGTTTGGGTGAAGGTTTCGTGAGGAACAAGGGAGGGTCGTGGACGGGCAATACTGCTCTTAAGCGTGAAGCTTAGAATCATTCCACTACCAACGGTGACAAAAAGAAATATCGCCAATCTTTTCTTGGCTACAAGCAGCAGATAGCCAATTGAGAGTAAGGTGAAGAGCACGAGGACTCCGACGGAGCCTAGCGCCGTTAAGTCTTGCATCGTTTGTTCGAACCACCTTGGGCCTACGGGATCACTGTGATCCATGCTACTTCGAAATAGCAACAAGACTGATTCATCGATACTCTTGGTGCTCCCTTCAACAAATCCATCAGCGAGCTCTACTAATGCCCAGAGGCCGCCGACCGCTAAGGTAAATATAAACAATGCTCGCCAGGCTTTTTCTCCTAAGTGCTGCGAAAGGTAGTTTGTCATGGATATCGTTTTAGTCTCGCTTTTGCGTCGCTTTGTTGAAGTCACTGGGTTAATAGAATTCCCCGTTTTGGGGCGTTCATACCTTAACAATCCTATTCGTGTTTATCGAGTGAGGAGCATCATACTGAAGGCAAAAAGTGTTTTGAGACCTGCGAGGGATTTCACGGAGGAGCAACTCTCATTGCTTAATTTTTCAACTACGGGCCAGACCCCAACTTACCGCAGCCAGTTTGCTCCGAAGTATCGTTTCATACTAACATGCTCGCCTTCCCTTCCCGCTCCTTCGTAAATTCTTAAATCGCCGAGTAGTTTCAGGTCTGTAGAGACGTCTCTCTGCGCACTACTGCTGCACAGATGCCTCGACAGCCCTGAGAGAGAGTAAAGGTTGTCGTGCATAGGGCAGGTAGTTCCCGCTCAATGCGCGTTTTTAGGTTTCGATTTTCTCTTCCCTGTCATGAAAAGGAGCATCCCCATGGCAACCTCAACGAAGAAAGTGAAGAATGGAGCTTCAAAATCAACTCGCCGCCGAGCGATGAAAAAAACTCCTGGCTTGCTCACAAGAGCACAAGTGGAACGAAGTTTTGACGCAGCATTGGAAGAAGTCTGCCAAGGTGGCTTACTGGACTTCCATACGCATCTCTTCCCCTACGTTGAAGGAGCGAACTTTAATCAGCTCGCCTTCTTCGGGCCGCATCGCTGCGTTGCCTACCACTACACCTACGGGCGTGTCTTTGCCGAAGGGCGCTTCTCAGACAAGGCATTGAAGCGGTATGGCAAGCTTTCGGTCGAGGAGCAGAGCAGTTGGCTCATTGATCGGCTGTCTGACTCTGGGCCTGAGCTCTGTGAGTCCACACGTGGGCTTGTGACGATCGCTTCAAAGCTTGGAGTCGCAACAGGCAATCGCAGTCTCCGTACGATCTTCGACGACTGGTGCCAGCTCTACGCTGATAGCAGCCCGAGTGAGTACGTGGATCGCATATTTGCGACTTCGCCTGTGAATCGAGTCGTTTCCACGAACTCGATATTTTCTCGCACCGAGTATGACCTGATCTACTCCCAACCAGAGCAAATGGAACTCTGGGACCGTGAGCGATTCGGCTTCGCCCTTCGCCTCGATGAGCTTATCCACGGCAGAAACAGCTCGGGGAAACTCAAACCTCAGTTCGCAGCACTTGCCGCGGAGATGGGTTTTGCTGAAGCGGCTGGCGATATCAAGCGCAAGAAGACGCAGAAAGCTTGTCGCGCCCTGGTGCAGCACTGGATCGCGAGATTCCAGGCGGAATACGCCGCCGTGTCGCTCCATGGCAAAACTCGCCTCAATAAGAAAGACGACGTGGCGCGAATTGTGCTCGAGAGTGCAATCATTCCCGCGTGTGTTGAGGCTGGTATCCCCGTGGTGCTGATGCCCTTTGTGCGGCGTCAGATAAAACCACTGCACCTCAATGCGGGTGATGTGGTGATGCAGGGAGATATCGACGGCTTGATCGACTTCATGGGCAAACATCAAGAGGCTTTCTTCATGGTCACGCCCTTGAGTAATAACGATCATCAAGCGCTGGTGATGGCCTCGCGCGCACTCGGAAACGTCTGCCTTTGGGGTCACTGGTGGATCAATTTGATTGCATCAACCATTAACGCGCAAGCGCGGGAGCGCTTCGAGAATCTGGGCCTCGCGCATTTCGGAGTGAACTCCGATTCGCGCATTCTCGACCAGATTCTGTATAAGTTTGATCACTACTTCAGCATTCTGAAACCTATCTTTGTTGATTACGCCATGAGCGCCCAAACGCTCAATGGCCGCCGACCGAGCAAGAAGGGTTTCAAGATCTGGATTTCGCAACTCCAAGATCACAAACGTGTCTTGGCCCTAGCGAAGGGACAAACCGATGGCCTGGTCTTCGCCGCGGCGAGTTAATCCCCGGTTCTCCTCGGTCTCGGTTTGCGTCATGCAAACCGAGACTGTTTTTT
>CAYGNZ010000196.1:0-6440 GCA_964351345.1 uncultured Bdellovibrionales bacterium
TTGGACTTGCTCATCTTTTTTCTGTCGGGATCTAGAATCCATCCACTGATCACCACATTTTCCCAAGGGATTTCTTTCTCGTGCATCCAGGCTTTGGCGATGGTGTAAAACGCCCAGGTGCGAATGATCTCATGAGATTGAGGCCGCATGTTCATTGGAAACAGTTTCTTGTGCCGAGTGGGGTCGGTTTCCCAGTGGCTCACTATTTGAGGTGTGAGGGAGGACGTTGCCCAGGTGTCCATTACATCAGGGTCACCAGTAAATCCGCCCGGAGTGTCTCGCTCAGCCTCGGTGAATCCTGGAGGGGTTTCGCTGAGAGGATCAACCGGAAGTGAAGCACTCTCAGCAAATATTGGTTTCTCATACTGTGTTCGCCCGTCGGCATCGATGGGATACCAGACCGGGAACGGTACTCCAAAGAACCGCTGCCGACTGATGCACCAATCGTAATTAAGACCTTCTACCCAATTACTGTAGCGCGTCTTCATGTAATCAGGGTGCCAAGAGATCTTTTCACCTTGGGCAAGTAATTCCTGTTTCTGTTCGAGAATCTTCACAAACCACTGGCGAGTGCTGACAAACTCTACCGGCTGCTCCCCTTTTTCATAATACTTAACCGGATGCTGAATTGCTCGAGGTTCGCCTTGAAGTGCCGCTCCTTGGCCTCCAGGACCGGTCCCCTCAGCAGCGAGAAGTTCGGCAACAATTTTTCGTGCCTGTGAGGTGCTCTTACCTTGCAGTTCTTGATACTGCGTCTGAGCGGCTTCGGGATCATTGGAGATAAATGATCCCTCTGTAAAGGAGAGAGGTTCGAATCGGCCATTTTTCCCCAGCGCTTGCTTAATCGGCAATTTGGATGCTTTCCACCACTCGACATCCGCCGCGTCTCCGAATGTACAAATCATCATTATCCCAGAGCCCTTTTCTGGGTCTGCGTGAGCGGATGCCAAGATCGGTACTCGAGCTGCAAACAGCGGAGTGAGAGCGTAGGAACCGAAGAGTTTGCTGTAGCGTTCGTCATCTGGATGAGCGACTACTGCGATACAGGAGACAAGAAGTTCAGGGCGGGTGGTTGAAATAACAAAGCGACCTCCCTCCTCTAGTGCAAAGGCAATATCATGGTAGGCACCAGGTCGTTCTCGATCCTCAATATCGGCTTGCGCTAAGGCAGTCTGATACGTGACATCCCACATTGTTGGAGATTCTGTGGAGTACACGAGGTCTTTCTCAACGAGATCGAGAAAAGAGCGTTGAGAAATTGCGCGACAATGTTCATCAATTGTTGCGTATTGCTCAGACCATTGAACACTTAGTCCGAGATTCTGCCACAATTCCTCAAATGCGGACTCGTCTTCTTGCGTGACAAGGTTGCAGGCCTCAATAAAATTTCGTCGAGACACTTCTTGAAAATCAGCTTGTTTCTTTGGTGCCTTTTCTGGAGGCGCCCAGTTCTCTACGTAGGGCAAGTGTGGATTGCAAGTAATACCGAATTTATTCTGCACTCGTCGTTCGGTCGGCAGGCCGTTATCGTCCCAGCCCATGGGATACATTATCGCTTTTCCGCGCATGCGCTGGAAACGAACGATGAGATCCGTATGCGTGTAACTAAAGACGTGACCGACGTGTAAAGAGCCTGATACCGTTGGCGGTGGAGTGTCTACCACAAAGCTTTCCTCTCGTGAGGCGGTAGCATCCCAGGTGTAGACACCTTTTTCTTGCCAGAATTCTTTCCAGGAAGCTTCGATTTCGCTGTGCCGATATTTCTTTGGGAGTTCTTTCATGGAACTGGTCGTCAAGGTGTAAGGTTCTGATATTACAAGAAGTTTTAGCTTATCGGGCTTTGCCACCCCCAAGCACACGCAAGGGACTGTCAAAAAACCCTGTATTGAAAGACGCTAACCTATACTATAAGCGGCGGTCTTGAAATGCTTTCAAGTGCTCCGCGTGGACTGCTGAGGACTTTAGACTGAGGGAGAGTACGCTGATTTGAGCAGCTCAATGCTAAAAATCGATCCCACCTACTTTGCGCGACTTGATGCCTTCGAGCAGGCCTTTGTGTTTCTCGATGAGGACAATCAGGCGCTGTTTCTCAGCGCCAAAGCATGTCGACTACTAGAGATTCGTCGTGGAGAGGATCTCAACCAACATCAGGCAGTGCTCGAGCCCCTGCTGGAGTTCTCCGAGAAGTCACGCAAGATTCGCTCACGCCACGTACTAGATGCCTCTCCGGCGAACGATATTTTTGAGGAGTGCGAATTAAGCACCGCCTCCGGGAGGAGTTTTCATGCAGTGGTGTTCTCACGTCCCTTTGAGTTCGCCGATTTTCCCGATGCGACGATTGTGGTGTTTCATGATCTCACCGTGCTTGATCCTTTCCTCAAAGCGATTGAGCAAAGTCGCAAGAACAGAGCATTACTGCTGCTTGCCTCCTGCCATGTGGGACGAAATCTTCTTTTTGATCACCAAGGTAAAGATCTAAGCACACAGTATGAGAACCTCGAGAGCGAGTTTTTTAAGAGCGTATCTTCAACTTCAGGCGATTGGATGAAGGCCGATCTCTTAAGCTGCCTCAGTACCGCCGTCGATATTATTGATCCACTCGTGGTCTCCTCGGCAAAGATTGTTTCAGAGGCTCGAACTTCGGCGCTGTTGGGTATTAGTCAACCAAACTGCCTTCGGATTCTAGGACATCTCCTACTTGAGGCGAGTGACTTTGTCGGTCCTTTTGGAAAGATCGTGCTCAAGGCGGATTTACGTAAAAACAATACCGCGGAAGTCTCTCTGTTTGCGCATCGGCATACCGCGATACCGCTTGATGCCAGCCCGCTTGATCTCTACGTGTTCCGTCGGTACATGCCGGTGCAGTATAAGGTCAGTACGGTTGAAGACTCGCAATCATCACAGGCGTTTGAAGGATTGCAGTTTGGCACTGGTTCGGAAGTTCCGGGAGAGATTCGCTCGGAGAACATCAATATCGTGGCGAAAATCGCCAAGAACTGTTCCTGCGAGCTAATGATAAAGCATCCCAAAACAGAACTCTTAGTGCTCTCTGTTTCGTTCCCCCTATCGGAGGCGCCTCGCTAGCAGGGAAATTGCTTAGCTCAGAGCAAAGAAGAAGTAGGCAAGCAGCCCAATTATCGCGCAAAACACGAACATACCAAACACGATAAGCAGGTTCTCTGAGAGAGGAGAGCTTCCTTTATTCTCTGCTTCGGCAGCCGCACGGGCGAAACGCTGAGCGGCACTCATTTCAAAACCCGAGGAACTGCCCAAGGCCATTCTCCCCACCGAGGGTAAGGTCGAGGTGACTTCCATGCTGTCCGGTTGGGTGCCAAACACAAACTTCTTTCCTTCAAGTGTTCGTCGTCTCGCGGCTTCAGACTCCCACTCATCGCTTTGCTCTTTACGCAGATGCGCAGGTACGTTTGGTCGGTCGTATGCCTGTCCACCGCCTGGTGCAGGGCTACTGCCCGCTCCTGCCTTGTGCAGGTTCATATCGACTGCGACCGCGGAATTGGTATCGCAGATGATGAGCAAATACGGGCCGAGCGCAATATCGTCTCGATCAGAGAGTGTCGTGATGCCGCTACTCGCCATGCCGTGGACGAGTATTGGCTCCTTCCCCGCGCCTGAGGAAAGTTCGAGCCGAGAACCGTCAAAGGTAATTTGTAACTGGCTCACTTCTGGCGGAGCACCGTCGAGGAAGAAGCTGGCATCGGGGCCACCAATTGAAAAAACCTCCCCGGGATTTTCAAACACGAGTTCAGACTCAAATCGTCCGTTGTAGAATACTAATACGCTTGGATGAGTATCCGCGGGACTCTCAGAATCCATGTCGTTGATTCGCATGGGAAAGTCGGCAAGCTGTAACACATCCCCATCCCGAAGCAGCTTTAATTGTCCCGGTGAGAGGCGCACCCCATTAATCCAGGTTCCGTTGGTGCTCTCAAAGTCTTTAAAGAGCCACTTGCCCCCGGCCTCTAGAATTGCACCATGCTGACGTGAAACTGAGTCACTATCCACGACGATATGATTTTCTGGTTCTCTTCCGATTGTCAGACTACCTGAATCAACGGTGAGGATCTCAACCGGTTCATCTTGGGCAATCGATTCAATTTTAATCAGTCGGGGCATTAGATATAGTCTAGAGAAATAGTCGGTATTTATCCTGAAGCTTTGTTCCAGCATGACGAATGCAAGAATAGAGCGTCAAGTCTAATCGTGGGCAGTATCTTCGCGAAGAGATAGCCGTAACTATAGGATGTTAGCAAACGGAAAAGGAATCAGCTTAGGTTAGGATTAGATTTGGCTCGATGCTGAGCTACTTGAGGATTCCGACATCGACAAAAAGGCGGGCCACTTGCTCAAAATGGTCCTCTGGAATTTCCTCACATAGCTGCAAACTAGCGAGACTTTCCGCGAGAGAATTATCCTGACGGATTGGAATACCGTATCGTCGTGCGAGACTGAATATTTCTTTTGCGTTCGCCCCGTAACCCTTGGCCGATATTTGGGGGGAACGTCCAGAGCCGCGTTGATACCCGAGTGCGCACGCGGTGAGTGCTCGGCCAGGGTTGGATTGATTCCTCGGCTTACTCATTTATTTTCCCACCGGCGTTTCGTTTAGTTTGCTCGCGTGGAACTTCATCTTCTCCGCTTGGAGCAGTTTTATTCGCGCTGCTTTTCTTGATGTGTTTTTGTTGGCTTTCAATTCGCTCGACTTCGATTTCGAGTGCGCTTGGCGCGACAAGTCGAAGGTTTGTTTGTACTTGTTGATGCTCCGAGTCATCTTCGCTGAGAATTCCCTCACTGAGAGCCTCGACCACCGGTATCTCCTCATTGCTCGTTACTTGCGGCGCTGACTCGCTAATCGGAATGTACAAAGTGAACACTGAGCCATGTCCTTTTCGACTATCAACGACGAGCCGTCCGCCATTTTTGCGCGCGAGCGCATACGCCGCGGCAAGCCCCAGGCCCGCACCCGACATGCTGAGGCCCGAACTAGGGTCAACATCTTTTGTGGTGAAGAACGGCTCAAAGCAGCGCCGCTTGGTTTCGGGGTCCATCCCCTCACCTTCATCTCGTATGCCGATACGAATATACTCACCGTAGGGCACTTCGTAATGAGGGCTGTCACGATCAACGGTGATCGCGTCACTAAATATCTCAATTCTCCCTTTGGGAGGGCTCGCCTCTGTGGCGTTTTTCGTCAGCGAGGTCAGAATCCGCATAATCTGCTGCGGATCTGCAAACGTCCGTGGTAAGGAATCACTAAGACGAAAGAGCAGTTCTTGTTCTTCTTGTAGCTGACGACGAAGCCCTTCTTTGTTCCGCTCAATGACCGCGTTGATATCGGAGAGTTCCGCGCTGGGCTCCTCTAAGTTCGCAAAACTAAGCAGTTGTTTGACAAGTGAGGCTCCCTTGATTGCCGCGTCATTAATAATTTTAGCCGCTCGTTCAATAGGGGCCTGATCCTTTCCTTGAAGCTCCAAGAGTGAAGCTTGTCCGAGGATGGCTTGCAAGAGATTATTAAAATTATGGGCGATACCCGCGGCAAGCAGGCCCGCGGTGCGCATTTTTTCGCTCGCCCCCACTCGTTCCTCAAGGCGTTTTGAGAGCAAGACTGCTGCAATTTCTGAGGCAAGAGAGGACAGTAACGTAAGCTCGGACTTATCAATTTTGGGCTCACCTGCAGCTGCTTGAAACGCAAGCACACCAAGAACCTGGCCACCGGATATCAGGGGCACAAGTCCTACCGAGTTTGTGGAGAACCGAGAAAAGAAGCGCTTCACGCCAAATTCACTGAGCACCTCATCAGGGTCTTCGATAATAATGGCGGAGCGTGAGGCAACGACTTGAGCAATGGGGTGATCTCTTCCTTCAATCTCGACGTTTATTTCAACTAAGCGACGTTTCCAACCAGGACCAAAGGCAGCTTGGCCAATAATTCTAGTATTGGTCTCGTTAAGTAAACCCAGCCATATTCGAGACAAGCCAACTTCTGCTTTAATCACATCGAAGGCTTTGTGAAAAATTTCCTCTAGCGAGAGGAATGCGGAAAGCTCATGACTCAGGCGATAGAGGGCGGCTAAGTTTTTTGTTTGTTTCTTGTACGCGGTAAAAAGTTTTGCTTGTCGAGCCGCAAGCCCGATCTGATTGGCCGCTGCGGCAACAAGCATTACGTCTCCGCCGTCAAACTTGGCGATATCGGTATGGAACAAACCAATCGTTCCGAGTATTTCCTCTTCAACGCTTATTGGTACCAGTACTGCTGAGCGCATTCCTTCGTCTTCAGCAAGGAAACGGCTTGCCCTCGGGTCATTTCGTATATCGGGAACCACGATAGACTGTCCGTTTTGAGCAACAAACTTCGATAAACTCGGAAGGCTTGAGGCTGCTTCAACACGGGAATCGAACTCAGAAGAAAATCCATGATGCGC
>CAYGNZ010000197.1:0-6439 GCA_964351345.1 uncultured Bdellovibrionales bacterium
TCTGCCTTCAGCTGTCAGTCAGAGCTTTCTTCAAAAAAGAAAGCGAGTTTGCTTGGCGAAATTGAAAAGCAGTATCAGGCATTCAAGGATCTCAGCGCAGAGTTCACGCAGCGCTCATACTTCATTGGCCTTGGTGATACTGTTGAGAGTACGGGCACGATTCGATTTAAGAAGCCGGGGATGATGGACTGGACCTATCAAACTCCCGATGAGCAGCGATTCGTCGCAGATGGAACCACGCTTTGGTTTTATCAGCCCGAGCAAAATCAAGTAACACTCGGAGAGTTTAAGAATTCATTTTCCTCAGAGTTGCCCGTGTCGTTTCTCCTCGGCATTGGCAAACTTCAAGAGCGCTTCACTCTAGAAAGCGCTTGCGAGTCAGCCGAGGGAATAGTCGCAAAGCTGAAAGGTTTGGACGATAAAAATTTAGATGAGTTTTATCTACTCGTTGATTCTAAGTCCAAAGTGCCTCATGGGGCAAAAATAGTTGATATCGGTGGAAACGAAACCGAAATTGTGTTTGCAAATGTCTCGTTTGAAAATTCGTACTCCGCGGAGAGTTTTCGCTTTGACATTCCGCGCGGCCTCGACATCATCGATCAGCGAAGCGAAGAGGCCAAGAGAGCAAGGACATCATCATGAGTTCAGATCGCTTACAGATTTTAGGTAAAAAAGCAGAAACACCGCTGCCCGAAGCGAGTATGCACGCAGGTTCGGATTTTGCCGGCAACGTCGCGATGGTGACCCTTGGCTGTGCAAAGAATCTTGTGGATTCTGAGATCATGCTCGGAGCCTTGAAGCACCGAGGCTTTCGCGTTATCGCGGAGCCAGAGGATGCGGATTTGGTCGTGGTCAATACCTGTGCGTTTTTGCAATCCGCAGTGCGCGAGGGCATTGACCGAATCCTCGAACTTTCCGAACTCAAGGCAGAAGGTCGCTGCAGGCGACTAGTGGTCGCAGGATGTATGGTGGAGCGCTACAGAGCCGAACTTGAGGCATCGCTGCCTGAAGTCGATCAGTTCCTTTCAACTGATGAATTGCTCGAAGTTGGCGCGGCGTCTCCCACTTCTGAAAAGTGTTTCGATGAAGCAAGGCGTCCGTATTTCCTCTACGACGAATCGATGCCTCGCGTGGTTTCTACCGCAGGGCACTCGACGTACTTAAAAATTGCGGAGGGTTGTAATCGTCCGTGCAGTTTTTGCATCATTCCCAAAATTCGCGGTGGCTTTCGTTCTCGGCCTCAACAATCAATTGTCGCAGAAGCGAGAAGTTTTTTGCAGCAAGGGGTGCGCGAGTTAAATCTGGTTGCACAAGATCTCACCGCCTATGGTAGCGATTTTGAAGGAAATCGCGGAATCAAAAGCGAGCTACCCGCACTTTTGAAAGACCTCGCAAGTATTGATTCTGATCAACGCGAGTATTGGATACGATTGCTCTATGCCTATCCCATTGGCGTAAACGAAGAGCTACTCCGTGTGATTGTTGAGAGACCGCAAATTTGCAACTACATCGATATTCCTCTCCAGCATGCAAGTGGAGCCGTGCTGAAGCGAATGCAGCGTCCTCTCGGAGAAAAGGGAACGAGGGCACTGGTTGAGCATATGCGAAGCACCGCACCTGAGATAGCTATCCGTACTACCTTCATCGTCGGATTCCCTGGAGAAACCGAAGCGGATGTTGACGCACTAGAGAGCTTCGTGGCGGAGGGGCATTTTGCCAATGTTGGCGTGTTTACCTACTCCCAGGAGGAGGAAGCAAAGTCGTTTCACTTTGATGGTCAGATAGATGAGGAGCTCAAAAACGAGCGACGAAATCGCGTGATGGAAGCGCAGCAAAATGTGGTGACACGGATGCTGGCAGAGAAGATTGGAGAGAGAGAGCGTGTTCTTATTGATGGCCTCCATCCAGAAACCGACCTCTTACTCAGCGCGCGCACGCAGTGGCAAGCTCCAGAAACAGACGGAATGGTTATCGTCAATGACATTGAGCTTGAGCACAGTGATGACGCTCTCAACGAGCTATCGTCAGCGGAATTGACGGGCCAGTATGTGACGGTCGAATACCGGGAAGTCGCTGGTTACGATTTAGTTGCAACAATTGTGGCAAAATAGCTATACCGTTACTTAGATACTTTGCACGCTTCACCGCGCGTGACTAATTTGAGTAGGAAGAGACGAGGTGTCATGACCATCAGAAACCTAGCAATTCGAAGCGCTATCGCTTGTTCCCTTACTCTGTTGAGTGCCTGCTCATTGTTTGCTGAAGAGCGTGCGAAGCCACCCGAAGGAAGGTGCTTTACTAATACCGATTGTGAAGAAGGGTTCGCCTGTAGAAATACCTACTGCGAGGATATCTACTTTCCACGTCGCGAGATGAAGCCCTACTAAGATTTCCACCTTGCGCCTTGACCGGGGAAGAAGGGACAGTCGTTAACCCCCGCAGGCGTATCCAGAAACAGCAATACGCTAATCGAGAATAGGTTTTACTTTTACCGTGCGAGATTTTTTCGTCCGCACTCCTCGACGAATTTCCAGTTCAATCGGCGCATTCCCCTCAACACGCCCCAAGGTGTCGAGCACTTCGGCTTTGCTCCTCACTTTTTGTCCGTTGAGGGCAAGAATGAAATCGGCCATAGAGAGATCAACCACGTAGCCGGAAAAATAGCCTTTCCGGACGGCCTGTCGCGCACCCTGGAGACCCGCTTTGTCAGCAGGGCCGTCGGGTTGCACAAAAAGTAAGGCGGGACCGTATTCCGTATCAACCACCACCACGCCAATTTTTGGGCGAAGCACTTTACCGAACTTAATTAACTGCGGGAGTGCGGACTTTATTGCGTTTACTGGAATTGCAAAGCCGATTCCGGCGCTCTCCCCGCTGCGGCTGATGATTGCGGTATTGAGCCCGATAACTCTACCCGCAGTGTCAATCAGTGGCCCACCGGAGTTTCCAGGATTAATCGCTGCATCAGTTTGAATGACATCTTCGATTAATCGACCGTTCTCGCTGCGAATGGTTCGTGCCAAACTAGAGATTATCCCCGTGGTCAAGGTACGGTTGAGTCCAAAGGGATTGCCGATCGCGAGGACGCGTTGTCCCACCTCAAGCACAGATGAATCTCCTAGCCGCGCTGCAACGAGATTCTCTGGAGGGTCGACGATTTTTAGCAAGGCAAGCTCATGATCCGCGTCTTGTCCGACTAAGGTGACGCCGTAGGACTGCCCATTGTACAGCGTTACCGAGATTCGTCTCGCGTTGGTGATTACATGAAAATTTGTCACCACTAGGCCTTGCACTTCATCGACTACCACCCCTGAACCAGAGCCATCTTGATACACGGGACCGAAGAAATCCATCGCTGCAGTTTGGGTGCTGATGTTCACTACCGCACGATTCACACTCTTGTAGGTATTAATAATTTGGCTCTCTTCATCCGAACGCGGAGCAAGTGCGCGCGCGATGTCGCTTTCTTCTGAGGGGGTAGTTGTCTGCTGTTGGCTTTGGTCTGCTGTCCTCGTGCTTGCGTTTGTATCTTCTGCCGGAAGCTTCGGCAGGGAACTAACCGCGTCAGAGGAGGACTTGCTGATAAAAATGATGCTAAATAGAAGGCACACAAAAAAGGTAAAGACCGTGGGAGGAATGAGACTTTTTAGCGTGAATTTTTTGTCTGCCATAACGAATAAGTCCCGCGCCTTAAGAGTTAAGTCCCTCAAGAAATCAAGTAGATTGGAGGGAAGATTGTCTCAGACTAGGTTTGCCTTAGCACTACTCCTTACATAGAGTTCCTTATTGATTGGGAAACTCAAAGCCCCGGTCTGGTTCAGCGGCGCCTAGCATGAGACGTAATTGATCTCATAATTGTGGCGCGTAGGGGAGCACAATAATACGAAATGAAAAAGCTGCAAGAAGAGGTACTGGCCAGTATTGAGGAGGCCCGTGAGAGTGGTAAAAAGGTCGTATTTACCAATGGTTGCTTCGATATCCTCCATGTCGGTCATCTACGATACCTCAAGCAGGCTCGCCAGTTAGGAGACCTGCTTGTGGTGGGAGTGAATTCTGATTCCTCGGTGCGCCAACTCAAAGGCGCGACTCGTCCGATTGTGCCTGAGGCGGAACGCTGTGAAATGTTGCTGGGCTTGGGTGTAGTTGATTTCGTCTGCTTGTTTGAAGAGGAGACTCCGCTGAATTTGATCAAAGCGGTTCGCCCCGATTTTTTAGTTAAAGGGGGTGATTGGAGCGTGGATCAGATTGTGGGCTCTGATTTTGTGGCCAGCTACGGAGGAGAGACGCGCTCTCTGCCTTTTGTGGAGGGGAAATCAAGCACAAATATTGTTGAAAAGATTCTTGCGAGCGTAAATGGTGGTTCTAAGTAACAGTGAGTGCTGAAATAGAAAAGCTAGAAGCACCTAGTCGCCGAGTTCGGATTCTCCAAGACTCGGTGGTCAACCAGATCGCCGCGGGTGAAGTCGTTGAGCGTCCGGCTTCGGTAGTCAAGGAACTGGTTGAAAATGCGCTGGACGCTGATGCGAGCGAAATCTCTGTTGTCGTGACCAATGGTGGTCGCAGCAGCATCGAAGTCATCGACAACGGCAAGGGGATGACTCGAGAAGATGCGCTTCTGGCGATTGAGCGCTTTGGGACCTCAAAAATTACCACCGTCCACGACCTGGAGCAGGTCAATACTCTTGGGTTTCGTGGAGAAGCCCTGCCTTCTATCGCCTCGGTTTCTAAGTTTCGCCTACAGACGAAATCCTCAACGAGTACAGGAGTAGATATTTCCATTCGAGGCGGACGATTGCTCGATGTTGCGGAGCGAGATTTGCCACAAGGAACTCGTGTGCAAGTAAAGAGTTTGTTTTTTAACGTCCCCGCGCGAAAGAAGTTCCTTCGAACTGCAACCACGGAAATTGGGCACATCCGAACCTTGCTGGTAGATTTTGCAGCAGCCTATCCGGAACATCGTTTTACCTTAGTAGCTGAAGGGCAGGAAATTCAATGCTATCCGCCCGCAGGAAGCTTTGCCGATCGAGTGCGAGAACTTCGCGTGGTTCAGGGCAAGGGGATTGAAGTAGCATATGTCCGAGGGCA
This sequence comes from uncultured Bdellovibrionales bacterium, assembly GCA_964351345.1. Taxonomy (GTDB): domain Bacteria; phylum Bdellovibrionota_C; class UBA2361; order SZUA-149; family SZUA-149; genus SZUA-149. The sequence goes on from CAYGNZ010000197.1 coordinate 5,086, forward strand.
AAGTGCTTCGGAGCAAATAGCAGTCCGTGGGGTGCTGAGCCAAGCGATCGAGGCGGTTTCGAGTAGCGCAAGGATTCGCTTATTAGTGAACGGTCGATCCGTTCGGGATAGGTTACTACTCCGCGCAGTACGTGAGGGGTATGGTAGTTTCCTAAAGCCGGGGAAATACCCTGCCGGAGTGTTACAGATTTCTCTTCCGCCGGCATCAGTTGATGTCAATGTGCACCCGCAAAAGTCGGAAGTGCGGTTTCGCGACCCACAGCAAGTGTTTGCCGCCGTCAGTGGCGCGATTGCTGAGGCAATCGCTTCGCATTCTCTGCTCGCGCAGCCAAAGCCCGCGCATGAGGAATTCGCTCAAAAGGCAAACCCTCGTGTTCAGCTTCAGGCCAATTTTCCGAAGTATGCTCAGGAACCAGTATTCCTTCAGCAACCTCTCGCATCTTCTGAGCCCCAAGAGCCGCAGTCAGATCATCGCAACAGAGAAGAGTGTACTTCGCCGGAGCAGGTAGCAGAACTTGCGAATCAAAGCGCGACCCAGGAACAAAGCCCTGTTCCCGCAGAGGAAAAACGAGCAGCACTTGAGAACGCTCGCTACCTGGGGCAGGTGATGCATCTGTATCTCTTGTTTGAGTCAAACGACGAGCTACTCATCGTTGACATGCATGCCGCCCACGAACGAGTGATGTTTTACAAGCTGAAGCAACAGTACCTTAACGGGGCAGTGGTCCGCCAAGGGTTACTTGTTCCAGAAACACTTGAGCTAAGTGATGGTGAGCGAGAGCGTTTCGAAGCGGTGGCTGAGTCTCTCGGGCAGTTAGGCTTTGAGAGTGAAGTGTTTGGTGAAAACACGGTGATTGTTCGCTCGGTGCCCGCTATTCTTGGCAAGCAGTCTGCAGCGAGCTTGCTACGAGAGGTATTATCGTTGCCGGAGTGGGCCGATGCAAAGCTTCCGCTCGAACGCGCAATTGATGCTTGTTTAGCAAGGCTGGCGTGCCATCGTTCGGTGCGAAGTGGCCGTCAGTTAGGTGCGGAAGAGGCATATAGTCTGCTCGACTCACTTGAAGAAGCCGAGAGCGCTTCGTTTTGCCCCCACGGTCGGCCCGTCTTGTTGCGATATTCCGAATCGCAACTAGAGGCCTTATTCGGACGGACGCAATTTTAGCCGGCTAATGAGCAAAAAAGAATCGCGCATTATCATTATTACCGGTGCGACGGCATGTGGAAAATCTTCGCTCGGACTTACGCTTGCAGAATCCCTCGGCGGGGAAATACTTAATGCCGACTCGGTTCAGGTATACTGCGGATTTAATATTGGTTCTTCGAAACCCGCGGAAAGTGATTTCTCTCGAATTCC
>CAYGNZ010000198.1:0-1965 GCA_964351345.1 uncultured Bdellovibrionales bacterium
GCTGATGGACATGGCTCGTAACGGGAAGATTCGTTTTAACTCTGCGCTGAAGTCCTTTGTCCTTGTCTACATAGATCTACAGCGAAGATGTCTTGAGAACGCTCGAGTGGTTCTTGAGCAAGGAGGGGAGCTCACCACAACTGAGAAGTCTTTTCATTTTGTAGAGCGAGTGAACGACTACCTACGTTCTATCGAACTAATTAGTTCACTTGATATTCCCGACACAGCGTCAGCTGAAGTCTCAAGCACCACGGCACCGCAAAATCAAACAGAAAAAAAGGCAGTAGAGAACGTGACAAAAGAAGTTACAAAGCAAGCGACGACTACTCAAGACGTGAAAGTGAGCAAAACAGCAGCAGTTCCATCTCAAGGCAAAGGCGGGAGCACTCCGGAAAACAAAGCTACTGCAAGCTCCCAGCAAAAAGTTGAACTTAAAACCTTCGTGAAGATCGAGACGCAGCGCCTTGATTATCTTCTGGAATACATCGGGGAGATGGTAATCACCTCAACAATGCTTATCAAAAACTGTCGAGATCTACTTGGCACAAATGAAATTGTCGCAAACAATAGCAATCAACTAGAGCGTATTTCCCGCGAAATACAGGAAATCGGCATGTCGATGCGTCTTGTTCCAATCAAAGGCCTCTTTCAAAAGATGTCACGAGTAGTCTTTGACACCGCGAAGCGTTTAGAAAAAGACGTCCGCTTCGAAATGGAAGGCGAAGAAACAGAACTCGACAGAACCGTAATTGAAAAACTCGCAGATCCCTTGATGCATATGGTGAGAAATGCCGTTGATCATGGAGTTGAAATGCCCGACGTGCGGTCTGCGGCTGGAAAACCTAGTCAGGGTGTTGTTCGACTCCCCGCATTTCATTCTGCCGGTAGCATTCGGATTGTGATTAAAGATGATGGCAATGGTTTAGATGCAAAGAAATTGATTCGACGAGCACGAGACAAAGGAATTATTGGCGAGAATCAAACGCTCAGCGAGCAGGAAGCATACATGCTCATCTTTGCTCCCGGCTTCTCAACTGCGGAAGTAGTCAGTGATATTTCCGGTCGTGGCGTTGGAATGGATGTTGTCCGACGAAATATCGAAAGCATGAACGGACGGATAAGTATCGAATCAACTGCCGGGGAAGGCTCTACCTTTACCATCCAACTGCCACTCACCCTTGCCATTATGGAAGGAATGGAAGTGGCGGTGGGTGCAGAGCGCTTCATTATTCCGAGCCTTTCCATTGTCGAATTCTTACGTCCGACTCCGGATATGCTTATGCATACCTTCGATCGAGGTGAGACTTTAAAATTTCGTGATATGTTTCTACCAATCTTCCGTATTGCAGATTTGTACAATATTGACACTGAGTCAGATGACCCCTGCGATTGCAGCTTGATGATCGTTGAGTACGGAGGAGACTATGTTGCGCTCATGGTCGATGATGTACTCGGTGACTTTTCGGCAGTAATTAAGAGTCTTGGATCGATGTTTCAAGGCGTCGAGGGAGTCTCGGGCTGCTCCATCATGCCAGATGGCTCAATCGGCTTGATCTTAGACATCGCCTCTCTTGTAGAATTCGGCCAGCGTCAAGGGACCAGCCAAGCGACGACTCCGAGAGAGAATTCTTCTGAGAACGCTACGTATGACGCTCAGGCAGATCTCTAATGCAGCAGAATGTTTTCAATCAGTTCCGTAGTCTCATTCTTCGAGAGAGCGGCATTTCTCTCAACGACTCGAAGAAGATACTGTTAGAGAATCGGATTCGTAAACGATTGCGGGAACTCGGAATCGATAACGCGCAGGACTATCTCGACTTCATTGCTCATGACCACGACGGGATAGAAGTAGGTCGACTAATTGATGCGGTCTCAACAAATCTGACCTTTTTCTTTCGAGAGTCAAACCACTTCACGTTTCTAGAAGAAACGCTCAAAACACTTGGGAAAGAGCGCAAAAAAGAA
>CAYGNZ010000198.1:2023-6431 GCA_964351345.1 uncultured Bdellovibrionales bacterium
GGAGCCGTATTCGCTTGCCATTTCCGCCGCGGATTCACTTCCTTCGCTCTCCTCGTTTCGAATTCTTGCATCCGATATTTGCATGACCGTATTGCAAAAAGCGGTTCAGGGCTGCTACGAGCAGAAGCAATTACAGGATGTCTCACTCGCACAGCAAAGCAAGTATTTCGATCAAGTGCACACCGAAACCGGACCGCAATTTCGTGTTAAGGATGAGCTTGCAAAACGCATCTTGTTCAAGCGGCTGAATTTGGCCTCGTTTCCTTATCCACTGAAAGGATCTTTTGATGTCATATTCTGCCGAAACGTCATGATCTACTTCGAGGATGATCTTCGAAGCAAGATCGTCACTGAATTCGAGCGCTTACTTGCACCCGGAGGTTTGCTCTTTGTTGGCCATTCCGAGAGCCTCTCGGCTTTCCCCCATAACTTCTCCCGAGTCGCTTCCTCTGTGTATCAGAAGAACTATAGAACCAACTAGAGCAAGAGATACGTCATTGAGTAGCGTCAAAAACATAGGTATCGCTGAATCATTGATTGTGAGGAACGAAGATATCGTCCTCGCTGCGCCAAATCTCGGCTCATGCCTTGGAATTGCGGTGTATGATCCCGTCACGAAAATGGCGGGAATGATCCACTGCCTGTTGCCTCTATCGAAATCCGATCCTGAAAAGGCGAAGAACAAGCCCACGATGTATGTCGATACAGGTGTTGCATATCTCCTAGATCGTTTCCTTCAAAACGGTTCGACGAAAAAGAATTTGCAAATCTCCGTCGCGGGGGGAGCCGAGATCAACGACAATGCTCATGTATTTCAGATTGGGAAGAAGAATATTACCGTATGTAGAAAGATACTCTGGAAAAACGATTTACTTATTCGCGCCCAAGATACAGGGGGAGATTCAGCTCGAACAATTTCCCTGCATACCAATAGCGGTGAAGTTTGGTTGCGCTCAAAAGGCGTGGAACGCCGTTTAGAATAGGAGTCCTCAATGGCTTACAATTTTCTACTAGTTGATGATTCGCGAATCGTGCGTCGTTCTCTGAAAAAGAGTCTATCTATGAGCGGATTAGACATCGCCGAACTTTATGAGGCGGAAAACGGTCAGATCGGCCTTGAATTGCTACGGGAGAAGTGGATTGACCTTGTGTTTCTAGACATCAACATGCCCGTGATGAATGGAATGGAATTCATTGAGGCGGTGAGAGCTGATGATACCTTAAGAAACACTGCCATAATTGTGGTGTCCACGGAAGGAAGTAAGGAACGAATAGATCGTCTCTTAGAGCTTCAGGTCAAGGCATTTCTGCGGAAGCCAACAACGCCAGAAGAGATTGTTGAACAAGTCACGATCGCGCTGGGAGAACAATAATGAAGGACTTTAAATCAGTGATTGAAGCAATCACCGTCCGAATTCTTGAGGACTGGGCGATGATGTTGGTGGAACCAGCCGAAGATGGTCTTTCAAGTTTTGCGCCGGAGGAGGATTTCTATATCTGTTCAATTCGCTTTCAAGGGGTGGTCCAGGGCGGCTACTTTATTCTCTGCCAAAAGCCGTTTTTGGAAACGCTGGCCGGAAACTTGCTCGGTACTGAAAGCGAGTTTGACGAGGAGGAAATACGAGACGTACTGCAAGAGATGGCCAATGTGCTTTGCGGAAATCTCCTTACTGAATGTTACGGTGAGGACACTGTGTTCGACGTAGTGCTGCCCAAGGTCGAGGTCATCGATTCGAACAAAATTGAAGAGTTTGATAATGCGAGAACGGTAGTTTGTCTCGCTGATGACGAACCATTAGCGGTCACCTATTCTTTGGAAGTCTAGTATGGCAATTCGTGTATTAGTTGTTGACGATAGCGCACTTGTCCGTCAAACGCTTGAGCGTGAACTCTCCAAAGATCCTGATATCGAAATCGTAGGCTCGGCTCCAGACCCCTACGTTGCACGTGATATGGTCGTCTCACTAAAGCCAGACGTCCTGACTCTAGATATCGAGATGCCACGAATGGATGGAATCACATTTCTCAAGAAGTTGATGGCACACTATCCCCTCCCCGTGGTCGTGTTGTCTTCGCTGGCAAAAAGCGGTTCGCAGACTGCCTATGACGCAATCCAAGCCGGTGCCGTGGATGTCGTGGCAAAGCCAGACTCTGCCTATTCAATAGGTGATATGGGAATTGAGCTTTGTGATAAAGTGCGAGCGGCAGCGCGAACTGATATTAAGAAAATTCTTCAACAGGTAAAAAAGCCAACCGATGTTGCCCGACCCATTCGAGCCTTAACAAAAACCACCGATAAAGTCGTAGTACTCGGCGCCTCCACTGGAGGAACGAAAGCAATAGAATACGTCTTGCGTCAGTTTCCCAGCAACGCTCCTGGAACGGTTATTGTTCAACATATGCCCGCCGGTTTTACCCGTACTTTTTCAGAACGGCTGAATGAGATTTGCGCCGTAGAGGTCCGTGAAGCGGAATCGGGTGATTCAGTCATTCCTGGACGAGTGCTCATCGCACCAGGGAATCAACACATGGTCCTACGTCGTTCTGGAGCGAAGTATTACGTCGAAGTAAAAGACGGCCCGCTTGTGGGGCGTCACAGACCATCAGTAGATGTACTTTTTGGCTCAGCGGCGACGTACTTAGGAGCAAACGCAATTGGGGTCATGCTCACGGGCATGGGTAAAGACGGCGCCAAGGGCATGCTGAAGATGAAGGAAGCGGGGGCTCTCAACATCGCTCAGGACGAGGAGAGCTGTGTGGTCTACGGCATGCCCAAAGCAGCTTTCGAAATCGGAGCGGTTGATAAAGTCGTGTCATTAGAGGACATTGCCAGCAAGGTGATGGAATTAGTCAGTTAATTTCTTTTGCAATTTCAGGAACCTGGAGAATCTATTTAAGATCATTAAGTTTACTGAGTTTTAGACCGATTGGTCTGATAGCTGGCAGAGGCGGCCACGCTACTGAATTTTACGTAAGGGGTTTTTTCGGAGAGTAAAAATGCTAAGCAAATTTTCATTAAGCGCTCGCTTAATAACTTTTTTTCTCGTTCTTGGTTTGGTGCCATTTGCAATCATGGCCGGCGTTTCGATCAAGCAGAGCAGCGATTCTTTAACTGAAACCAGTATCGAACGGCTCGTTGCAATTCGAGAATTGAAATCGAAACACATCGAAGACTACTTCGATTTTATACGGAAGCAGGTTCGAACTCTCTCCGCTGACGAAGCAATCGTTCACGCCATGAAGGATTTTAGCACTTCGTTTAAACAAGTACTCAGTGAAAATGAACTCGAAAGTGTTGACGCTTTTAAGCCAGACCTTTCGAATTACTACTCGAACCAATTCGGCCAGGAGTACGGTAGCCAAAACCCAGGACAAACCGCTGCAACCGAAACAAGCAGAATCTTGTCGGGCCTCGATGCAACAACAGTAGCTCTACAGAATTACTACATCGCCAAGAACAAAAACCCTCTCGGCTCAAAGCATTTACTCGATAGAGCTTCTGACTCTTCATCATATTCAAGATTTCACGCCCAGCACCACCCATCAATCAGAACTTTTCTAGAAGAGTTTGGATTCTACGACATCTTTCTCGTCGATCCCGATACTGGACATATTGTTTATTCGGTATTCAAGGAGCTTGACTATGCAACTTCCTTGATCGACGGACCATACGCCAATACAAACTTTGGTCGGGTGTTTCGGGCTGCAAATGCCGCGACTGAGCCTGGCTTTACTCAGCTCGTAGACTTTGAACCTTACTTTCCTTCGTATAACAGTCCGGCGAGCTTCATCGCCTCACCGATTTTTGAAGGGAACAAAAAAGTGGGAGTACTTATCTTCCAAATGCCTGTTGATAAGATCAACGATATCGCGACCAGTTCGCAGTCTTGGAAAAAGATGGGACTCGGCGAAACCGGTGAAGTCTTCATCGTCGGCGAAGACGGCACGATGAGAAACAACTCCCGAATGCTTACCGAAGCTCCCGATAAGTATTTTTCTGTGATTGCAAGTCATGGAGTGAAGAAAGAGACCATTGATACCATGCGGTCAAAAGGGACAACCATTCTCTTTCAGAAAGTTGATACGCCGGCAGTGCAAGAAGGGCTCAATGGAAAATCAGGAACAGATTTCTACCAGGATTACCACGGCGAAGAAGTTGTAGGTGCCTATCGTCCACTCGACATCAAGGATATGCACTGGGTTTTAACTGCTGAAATCAAAAAAGCGGAGGCATTTGCGAGCACCGAATCACTCATTGATGCGATTCTGATTAAATTTGCCATCGGAGTGATAGTCATCAGTCTTATTGCGTGGTTGATTGCACGCTCCATTTCTAGCCCACTGGCATCCGTAATGAGCGAACTCGAAGGAAGCTCTAATCAGGTAGGTCTATCCTCTCGACAAGTTT
>CAYGNZ010000199.1:0-6429 GCA_964351345.1 uncultured Bdellovibrionales bacterium
CCAACCGTCTCCCAGATTGAGGAAGGCCGCGTTTATTTGGGCTGACAGGGCATTCAGTTCGTGAGCACTTGCCGATTCAAGGTCGGGGCCGTTGAATTCCCAACCGGCAAGGACCGCACCGTCTTTTAGGAGCATTAGCCCTGGAGCAATAAGCTCGGAATAATTGAGCATGTCTCCGTATCCATCTATTGCGCCAACTGTTGATCGGAATTTCTGCACACTACACCTTGGGTATTGATGGTTTCGGACGACGTTTACGGGAGGCTAGGCTTGCACGAGCGGAATACGCTCGCGCGAACCCAATGTGCCGCAGGTAAATGTCGATCATCTGTGGATCTGCACCGGAGACTTTAATTCCGATTAGCTGCCCAACGGTGGCTAGGCACAGAGCTGTCACGCAAGGCCAAAGGGCGAATCGTGACAGCAAAACCAACACCATACAGGAGCCGATCACGGCGATGGTGATTCTCCGATCCGCACCCGCCAATAGCACGGTCTTCCAAAGCGAAGCGCGGATCGGAACCTCGAAGAGCTCATCGTTGTTTTGAGCGTTCTTCATGAAATCACCGATGGTTCAGCGAGAGCTTCTACTTGAGCTGGAGAGAAGGTTCCCATCGTGGCTCCGTCCCAGCCGAAGACGTTGAATATCTCCGTGATACCCAGCGCGATGCCGCCAATTAGAGCAAAGCCGAACAGTGCGTAAATCGCTGAGCCTGCCGATCCGCGAGCGAAAAGAATAATTCCGATGATTACACCCATGGCCACGGCAATGGGTGCTACAAACTCACTAATCGAAGTCCACAGGGCACCAACTCCTTGCTCATACGGCAGGCCAGAGCCGCCACCGCCCGAGAGAGCTCCAGAAGCGAAGGCTTCTGATGGCCCGAATAAGAGTAGGCAGATCGCTGCTAATCCTGTGGCGATAAAAGTCAGTTTTGCATTCATGCTGTTTCTCCTTCCTTGTTGTTATCAAAGTGCATTACGGTAAAATCTGTCCCTTGATAGTCTGTCACTTCGACCACTTCACTCACCCGGATACCCGCTGGTGTTCGCTTTATGGCAACCACAACATCGAAACACTCAACGATTCGTTGAGGATGGACTTCCTCTCCTGATTCTCTGGCCAGCATCAGGAATTTATGAAGGGCAAGTCTCGCGTCGTTTGCGTGAATCGTCGTGAAAGAGCCTGGGTGACCTGAATTCAGCAGATACATCAAGTCGTATGCTTCACGACCACGCACCTCGCCAAGAATCACTCGATCTGGTCTGAGCCTCATTGCAACTTGAGTAAAGTGGGGTAGGAGGTCTCGAGTGTAAGCGTGCATCGAGACTATATTTGGGGCATTGCAGTGTATTTCTCGCGTGTCCTCAATGATGATGAATCGTTCACCTTGAGCACCGCGGAGGTGAGCCAATTCGATCAAAGTCTTAGCGAGAGTTGTTTTGCCTGAGCACGTGCCTCCCGAGATGAGGATGTTCTTTCTTTCTACAATCGCCTTCTCTATTGATTCCGCTTGTTGATAGCTGATGATCTGGGCTTCAACATACTCATCTAGAGTGTAAATGTGTTTGGAGTGCTTTCTGATGTCGAAAATGGGAGAGGTAACAGCAGGGGGAACGAGACCCTGGAAACGGCTGCCGTCTAACGGAAAGGCGCACTGAAGTTGAGGGGAGGCTGCATTGATTAAGCTATCAGTCAGTGCAGCGACAGTGCTAATGATACTGTCGGCTTTTGCGTGAGAAAGAGAGTCAATCTCTTCCCAGCGATCAGTTCGGTCCAGTTGCCAGACTGTACCGTCAGCGTTGCAGACAATCTCGATAACATCATCGTCGTTTAGAGATTTAAGGAGAGGGCCGCGGATTTCGCGTGTGAGTTTCTCAATAAGACGTTCCCGTTGTTCGTGTGGTAAGTTCATCTGACTACTCCCAAGCTCCCCAGGGTCCGGGAAAGACCATGTCCTTGTTCACAGTCACGGTGAAGTGTTCACCGTTTGGAATGATGATTGTTGGCCTGATATCCATTTGCCTGCGAACGAATTCAGTGCTTACTTGGCCAAGGTTTTGCCCCAATGCGGCGGCTAGGGTTTGTCCGGTTGAAGGGGCGGAGCCGAAATCCGCGCTACGTTGGGGCTGGCTCAGTTGTACGCCCGCCGAGATGAAACTCAGGAGCACCGCGCCTTTGTAGAGGGTGTCCAGATGATTATCTACTGTGTGGTAGAGCCCGGTTTGACCAGCTCGGTCAGCAGCCCGCATGTTTTCAAGAACAAGGCTCGCACCATTGGGAAAGATCAAGCGCTCCCAGATAACGTCAACTCTTGTTTGACCGTAAGCAACATCGGGACTCACCCTCCCGTATAGTTTGGTTCCAGGAGGAATGAGCAGAAATGAGCCAGATATGGTGTCGTAAATGCTTCGGGTGACGTGAGCTACGGCAGCCCCGCCAAGGTCACTATTGATGCCAATATCTAGTTGGGCAGGAATAATTGTGCCAGCTTTGACCTCAAAGTCAGAAAGCGGTTGCTCTACATCTCGCTTGAGATAGTACTCGGGCCGAACGCCCCGCGCCAGTAGCACTCCGGTTGGTGTATCAAACGAAGTGATCTGATCCTCAGTAGTGAGCTCTTGTTGGGTATTTCGCGGTGGCTGAATTTTCGATCCAGATTCGCCAAAAATCTTACCTCCAAGTCGCTTGGCTGGAGGCTTTGCTCGAGCCCTTGCAGTCCTTACCGGATCTCTCTTCTGAGCGACAGGAGTAGGTAATGGAGTGGGCTTCGGTATCTCTATGCCTTGAGCTTTGCCGACGAACCATTCATTCCCGGTAAGCGATTGAGCAGGAGAGTCGAAATTATCGCCGCCCTTGCCTTTTGTGCGGTCACATGAGAAAGCCATCACAGTAAAAACTCCGATGACCACCAGAGCAAACAAGAAGAGACCGTTAGAGTTTGCTCGTGGTAGGCCCAGTTCAACCAGTGTGTGATCTTTTTCTTGTGACATTGTTAGTCGGCCTTTCTGATAATCACTTTCTTTTCCTGGCCACTGAATCCACCGATGAGTTGCAGCTCATCGAAAATGCCATCGACCATGAGGTAGCCTCCCTCTTCACGTGAACGCTTGGGGTCCGGCTTTACTGTGCGCCATACCGGTTGAGAGAGTCTGCCGTCCTCGGTTGGAATGTAGATTCCCGGTAGGTCTTCGAAGGAGACGTGATCGGGGAATTGGATATAGACATGGAGGCCATCGTCAAAGACACGAGTGGGTTTCCATGATGCTCCGCGCTCAGCGTCAATTTCCCAACCGAAGCTAATGAATTGGTGTGGAAGTTTGCCGGTGGATGACATTTCTTCGAGGAGATTCTCGCGCTTGGATAAGCGAGCACGCTGCTCATCTCTGTTTCTGTCGAGCCTCCGCTTTGCTTGATACTGCCGAAGTCGTTCTCTTGGGTAATAGAACTTGGCACTTCGAATATAGTCAGCAGTTTTAGTAGAAAGGAGCTCCAGGTGGTAGGTGCGCCTATCTGTACCTATGATGGCATTTGTTCGTGCCTTGGAGACTCGTGGACCAATTGTCACATGAGAAATCGGCTCGAACTGTTGATTGCTTTCCCATACTAGGTAGTCCCACATCAGCTCGTTGCCGAGAATGACGGCTTTAACTGTTTCGCCAGCATGCAACTGAATGTCACAGCCGTAATTGGGCTGGCAGTTCAGGATCGGTTGCACTTCTCCAAAAGGGAATTGTACAAAACCGGCCCGTTTTACGATTGGTGCTTTGCCTGTTTTTGAAAATTCCTTCATTGCAGCTCGAATTTCTGGTGAATTGTCGTAGCTGAATGCACCAGGCTCTACTGGTAGGTCGAATAGAGCAGTGTCACTCTCAGGGAGCTCCGGCGTCGGCTGATTAACTGGAACGAGTGTGATTGGTCTTTTAAGAGGAAGGCACCCAAACAAGAATGTTGTCGATAGAATTAAAGCCGTTCTTAGTATCATGGGTCACTCCTTTGCCCAGGTGATTTGTTCAATCTTTAGTGCCAACGGATTCGTGTCTCTTTCAGCCGGGTCTTGTCGCTGCGGTGAGTGAAGCCGATAGGTAAACTCCCCCCAATATTGGTCGCGGGAAAGGATATGACCGCTCATCGCTCGAGTGATCTCGGACCAGCGAGCGCGAAAAGTGTGTTCGGAAACTCTGATAATAGAGATATTCTCGACGAATATTGAGATTTGCTTCGCCCGCTCGAACGGTTTGTGAACCTCTCGATAGTATTCGTTGAGAAAGTTGAACGCGGCGCTCGGCTTTTTTACAAAACTATAGGCTCGTTTGATCGTGTCCTCTAATGCGAACGTATCTATGGAGATAGACCTTGAAGCTCGGACAAAGTCCTTGAGATGGTATTGAACATAGGTGTCCAGGGTTGCTGGAGCGCTGCGACCTACCGGAACGGTGTAACCCCATTTGTCTACTGCCAGCACGAAAGGAGTTTCCTTTCGCATCCGAGTCATGGCCACCATGCCGCTTGCAAGCGCCATGTTTGCTATCAATGCGAGAATAGCAATGTTTCGCCATAGCTTTCCGGCAGCGAGCAAACGAAGCTGCCGATCTTGGCGCTCATGCCGCGCTGCATAGTACGGATTGACGTATGCTGGCTCAAAATAGGGATGTCGTTGAGCTTTTCGCTTTAGGTGCTTCATGGTTGTTCCGCAGCCCCTTCGGCGAAATCTCTCGCTTCAAACCAATGCTCGAGGTCTTTATCGAGAAAGCCAATTTTTCGTTTAGCAATAGTGCGTGGCCGTGGAAAGTCTCCGCTTTTGATTTGTCTGTATATCGTGCTTCGAGAGAGGCCGGTCATATGTATGACTTCATTGAAGCTTAGAAGACGAAACGATTCTTCGCTGTGTCCGTTGCTTTTCATTGCAGTTCACCTCCGTGAAAAAGTTTTCAGAACAGGTCCTATTGCCTCAATACAGGGCAAAGGGTGTACCACCAGTTGTGCCAGGAGGTTTCTTTGAGAAGTTGGTGGGTTACGGAATTGGCGAGCTTCGGTGTTGGGGTTTTACTAACTTGGGGAACTGGTGCTCTTCACCACATTTAACGAGTGTAGTACTGTTAGATTAGGTGCCTCGGATTACTGTTGTGAGACTTGCCTTTGGAAACAGGCTTTATGGGGAGAGTTAAGACTTTCTTACGATAAATCAATCAAACAAATCTTCCCGTCGGTTGTAGCGCAGACGACTTCCTTGGGGCTTAGGAACTCTAAACTACAAGTGTTATTGGGTAGGTCAATTGCGTCGACGGCAGAGAAGTCATTCAGTGAAACGACGGTACCATCGGTTGCAATCGCCCTGGATTCGTCGGGCGATATTGCTACATCAAATATTTGGTGTTGAAAATCGATCGGAGGGACCCATTTGCTCCAGTCCGGTTTCAGTGCGAGCTGCAAGGATCGCGAACAACAAAGAAGATGTGAGCCGAAGTGAGGCACGTCGATGGCGCGCGCGGTGGAAGTTCCCGTTCCGTGGACGTACGCAAAACTCTCGCACGCTCCTGTCTCTACCCCAACAGTAGTAGCGAAGCTGCAGTCTTCGTTGAAGATGCCCGACACACAGAGGAGAGTGTCGGCGGACTCGTCATACGTGATAGCATCCACAATACAGCCGGGGAGTGCTTGTGCAGAACGTAATTCGGGCTCGCCGAATGAAAGGTCCCAAATCTCTACTCGAGTCCCTTTTGCTCGTGAGGACCCAGAATACTCACCAACTCCCAAAGCTAGTAAGCTATTTCTTTGATGCGGGTTCTGACTTGATTCGATCAGACATACCGAGTGAACGGGGCTACCAAATTCGGGAAGGATATGTAGGAGCTTGCCGTTATTTGGTTCCCATTGAACAGCGAACCCGCCTTGTGTAGCCACGACGCAGCGATTGCCATCCTGTGAAACGCCGAGGGATCTGAGCAGTAAAGAAGAGAGTTTTAAGGAAGAGTTCTTGGCGGAAGTTTGTGCCAGTATCTTACCCGCTTGCAAATCAATGAGAGATAGTGCCCCGCGCCAGTCGCACATAAAAAGCAAGGAGTCAGTGGCCTTTCGTATCTTGGGATATCCAAAGGCCGCATCGCTCGCTGAATCATCGACAAAATCAAATAAAGTCTTCATAACTTTGGTTGGGATGCCGGTGCCCTAAGCTCCCTCTCCACTATTCGGACACTACATTACCTACAGACAAAGGCCAAAGCTACTTGTTTCTAAGCTCGCAAGAAACGATGCTTTCGCTTCGTAGGAGTTAGAGTTACCAAACGGGAAACTCTCTCCAATTCGGCTGAAATCGATTTTCTATTTGTGGATGTCTACCTTCGCGATATTTCGTGCTGGGATCGAGGGTATCGGCGTAACGGTTTATCCAAATGATCCAGCTTCTCAGCTCATCAGTTGCTGGAGTG
>CAYGNZ010000200.1:0-487 GCA_964351345.1 uncultured Bdellovibrionales bacterium
CATCTCCTATGATGCCTTCTTTGATGATCTTCTGGATGATGATGTTGAGGTAATGTCTGCTGAAGATGAGGTGGACCTCGATACTCTCGAAAAACAGACCGAAGATGCACCGGTGGTAAAACTCGTCAACGCCATTCTCACCGATGCGATAAAAAAAGGCGCTTCCGACATCCACGTCGAGCCGTATGAACGGAATTTCCGGGTGCGGTTCAGAATTGACGGCGTGTTGTATGAAATCATGAAGCCGCCGTATAAGCTAAAAAACGCAATCATTTCCAGACTTAAAATCATGTCGGATTTGGATATTGCGGAACGCCGCTTACCCCAGGACGGTAGAATTAAACTCAAACTTGGAAATCGTCGCGAGATGGATTTTCGTGTGAGCGTTCTACCGGGACTGTTTGGAGAAAAAGTCGTGCTTCGATTGCTCGACAAATCTAATCTTCAAACCGACATGACCAAACTTGGCTTTTTTGAGGAACAACTC
>CAYGNZ010000200.1:497-6426 GCA_964351345.1 uncultured Bdellovibrionales bacterium
GGGCCTACAGGTTCTGGTAAAACTACCACGCTCTACTCTGCCCTCGCTGAACTGAACAAGAACACGGTAAACATCTCTACCGCGGAAGATCCCGTGGAATTTAACCTCTTCGGTATCAACCAAGTGCAGATGCATGAAGATATTGGCTTAAACTTCGCCGCGTCGCTTCGCTCTTTCCTACGACAAGATCCTGATATCATCATGGTCGGTGAGATTCGAGACTATGAAACTGCGGAAATCGCGATCAAAGCATCTCTCACTGGTCACCTTGTTCTCTCCACTCTCCACACCAATGATGCGCCCTCTACCATCAACCGCCTGCTCAACATGGGGATCGAACCATTTCTCGTTGCTTCGTCGATTAACATAATCGTAGCCCAGCGACTTGCTCGACGGATCTGTGAGAGCTGTCGTGAGAAATTAGATGTGAGTCCTGATGTCTTAGTTGACGTCGGTGTGCCCGCAGCCGAAGCAAAGCATGTCGACGTTTTCTACGGCGTGGGCTGCGCAAAGTGTAGCGGCACTGGATATAAAGGGCGAGTAGCGCTCTATGAAGCGATGTACATGACGGATGATCTAAAAGAGTTTGTCCTCAACGGAGCATCTGCTGCTGAGATCAAGAGGGAAGCGATCAGGCAAGGAATGAAGACATTGCGTGCGTCCGGAATTCAACACATGAAAGACGGCACCACCACGATTGAAGAGGTTTTACGCGTCACTGCCTCAGACTAAGGCGGGGCGCGCAAAGAGTATTGAGCGATTAATCGCTCGCGAAACAACAAAGCGAGATTTCTCGCCTACAGGAGAAAGAAGTTATGCCTGTCTATGTCTGGGAAGGTAAAGCCGCTAACGGCAGAAGAGTTCGCGGAGAAATGGAAGCGGGAAGCCCGCAGCACGTCTTTAACGCTCTCCGCGGCCAACGAATCGCACCAAACGTCAAGAAGATACGAGAGAAAGGCTCGGGACTCGACAAGGAGATCTATATTCCTGGTTTTGGCCCGAAGGCAAAAACCAAAGACGTGGTCGTGTTCACTCGCCAGTTTGCCACAATGATCGATGCGGGGCTTCCGCTCGTGCAGGGTCTTGACGTGCTCGGCAAACAACATGAGAACAAAGCGATGAGGATCGCGCTGACCGATATTAAAGAAACAGTTGAGACCGGTGGCACACTTGCGGAAGGTTTGGCAAAGCATCCAAAAATCTTCGACGACCTTTTTGTCAACATGGTCGCTGCGGGGGAAACTGGTGGTATTCTCGATATTATTCTTGAACGTCTCGCTGCCTATCTCGAAAAAATTGATAATCTCAAGCTTCAGGTTAAAACTGCGATGATTTATCCAGCCGTGGTAGTTTGTGCGGCGGTGATTGTAACCTCGATTCTACTTATTTTTGTAATTCCGACCTTTGCCGAAATGTTCGCCGACTTTGGTGCAGCCCTACCTGCTCCGACCCGTATCGTATTGCAGATCTCGGATTTCGTCGTCGCCTACTATCCGGTGATATTTATGAGTATGTTGGGTTCCGTTTGGTTCTTCCGGCGTTTCTCCTCTACGGAACGCGGAAAACAAGTGCTGCATCCGATTTACCTAAAATTCCCAATTTTTGGCGAAATCATTCGCAAAGTTGCGGTCGCTCGTTTTACCAGAACCTTAGGCACCATGCTTAGCTCTGGAGTGCCAATTCTTGATGCCTTGGCTATTTGCGGTCGCACTGCGGGTAACAAGGTGGTTGAGAGAGAAGTGTTTAGCGTTCGACTCAGCATTAGCGAAGGGAAAACAATTACTGAGCCACTGGCAAATTCCCAGGTCTTCCCACCAATGGTGGTGCAGATGATTAATGTGGGGGAATCCACCGGTGCACTTGATGCAATGTTGAGCAAGATCGCTGACTTCTATGAAAGCGAAGTTGAGAACGCGGTTACCGCGATGAAACAGCTGATTGAACCACTGATGATACTTTTCCTTGGTACAATCGTGGGTGGACTTGTTGTTGCGATGTATCTACCGATCTTTAAGCTCGGTTCGGTCATTTAGCATCTGCTCACCAGAAAAGAAGCGAAGAAGTATGAGTGAAATACGTAGTACCCCATCTGTACTGGACTCCGTGAAGAGTCTGTCTTTCGTAAGACGACTGCTCGGCGGGCGACGGCTAAAAGACTTTTTACTGTCCACTCCGGAATTCAAAAACCCCGAGCGACTTAGAGAAACCCTTAGCCAGCTCGTGCTAATTCGAGTCCTTATTCTCTCGGTATTGCTAAGCATGAGTGCGTGGCAGCTGCTGGCAAGTGGCTCGCGGGAGAGTTCTTCTGTTCTTTTTGCAGTGATTGGCCTTACCTACGGCGTGAGCGTACTGAACGCCCTCTGGATTCGGCGTGTCGCAAAACTGTACCTTTTTGGTTACGTACAATTGGCAATCGATGTTCTGCTTGCAACCTTGGCGATTTACGTAACCAGTTCACTTGTCAGTATTTCGCTCTACCTTCTGATCATTGTTGCCGCTGCCCTGCTTTTTAGTCGACACGGCGCAGTGGTCATCGCCGCTTTTTCTGGCCTTTGCTATTCGCTTCTGGCCACGGGACTACTTCCCGACATTGGAGTGCGCAGTTTTACTGCTCGCGGCACGGATATCCTCGGCGTCTACGTTGCACTTGTTGGAATTGCTGTACTGAGCGGATACTTCGCCAAACAACTTGAAGCAATGGATCTTATTGCAAGCTCCCGCTCGAAATCTCTTGATGAGCTAAGCAAGAAACAAACTCAGTTGTTCAATGACATATCCGATGGCGTCATTACTCTGGATCTGAGTGAAACAATCACTGGAATTAACGAAGCTGCTCGCGCAATTATCGGACTTGCGGAACTACAGCCCGAGTTACTCGTTGGCAAGCCCCTTGGTAACCTCTCTCGAGAATTTGGCGTGCGGGGCCTGGACTCTGCACTCTCCAGCGCACTGAAATCGAGTGAACCCGGCGAGCTTACCCTACAAGGCAAAGGCGATGCAGAGGTGCATCTTAGCTACTCAGTGCGAACGGTCAGTGACAGCGAAGGCAATGAGTCGGGAAGAATGTTGATTTTCAACGACGTTTCTCACGTCAAGAGCATGCAAGAACGTCTTGCGCTCCATGAGAGAATGACAAAACTTCTCGCTGACACCCACCAGTTCCCTCGGGAGGAATCGCTTGGCTCTGAGCAAGTGAAGATGATTGGTGAGAGTGAACCAATGAAGCAAGTATTCTCATTGGTCATGCGCATTGCAGAATCTGATGCATCTGCGCTTATCACCGGAGAAAGCGGAACAGGTAAAGAACTGATCGCCAAAGCAATTCATGCCAATGGCGCTCGCGCTCGTCGTCCATTTGTTGCAATTAACTGCGGTGCCATACCAGAGAATCTGATTGAAAGTGAACTCTTCGGGCACAAGAAGGGATCGTTTACCGGTGCTATCGCTGATAATCCAGGTCTTTTCCGAGAGGCGGATGGCGGCACGGTGTTTTTGGATGAAGTGGGTGAGCTTCCCGTTCACCTTCAGACGAAACTCTTGCGTATTCTTCAAGAGCGTCAAGTGCGACCCGTCGGAGATACACGTGACTACTCCGTAAACGTCCGTATTATTGCCGCGACTAATAAGAATCTAAAGAACGAAATTTCAGCAAATCGATTTCGTGAAGATCTCTACTATCGTCTCAATGTCGTGGGAGTTGCCCTACCCCCCTTACGAGAAAGACGCGAGGACATACCGCTACTGGTCCAATATTTCAGTAAATCATTTAAGGGAGAGCAAGAGAACTTACCGCAAATTTCACCAGAAGCGCTGAGTATGCTCACCTCTTATGCCTACCCAGGTAACGTGCGAGAGCTAGAGAATATTATCGAACGGGCCTTAGTTCTAGGTGGTCATGCGATTCTTCCCGAACACCTACCGGAAGAAGTTCGAAATAGTACCACCTCCCCTTCCGAGGTAAAACACTCCCCCTCCTCCTCTGTGGAGACAGAAATTATCACTCTGCCCGTTGATCTCGAAACCGCTTTGGAAAGTCTGGAACGGGAATATCTACAAATCGCTTTGGAGCAAAGTGGGGGAGTAAAAAAGCATGCGGCTGAACTGCTCGGCTTAAATTTTCGCTCTTTCCGCTATCGTCTAAAAAAATATGGGATGAATGACACAGGAGACTAAGGGTAGTCACCTCTCATTTGCTGACCCCTCCGTGTAAGGCGGTAGCCGAAGGCCACAGACTCAATCTCTCACAGCAAACCTAAAAAGCAGCGCAAATACCATGGCTTAGTTCATTGCCTCTCGCCTCAACATCAGCCTGCCCGCGACAGTCCGTCCAACACGGGCAGCGAGCGCAAGAATACGAGGTAAGTAGTAAATCACACTGCTTTTTTCTGCTCACTATGACAATTCCTCATAGCCAGTGACAATTTTTGTCCACCTGCGTGCCCATTTACAAATCTTGTCACCTTCAAGAGTGGAAATTCGAGCCATAAATTGGCTTTTTTCAACTCTCCTCGCTTTGCTAGCGCCGCTAAGCCCTTAATTTTACGCCACTATTTTTTCTGACAAATTTTGTTCATTTTTACCGTACTTCCAGAGAATTCTGGCACTGAGTTTGCTTATACATTGCCACACTGCACGACAGCATTCAGTGGCACTCAATCGGGGAAAAGTGGTGTTGAAGCGCTGACGGGTTTTTGGCTGAAAACTCCCGAGATTTTCGGGAATATTTTTAATACCTAATACTTGGAGTATCGACTCGATGAAAAATGAAAAGGGTTTTACCTTAATTGAACTGCTGGTTGTTATCGCTATTATTGGAATTCTAGCTGCAATCGCTATTCCTCAGTTTGCTGAGTATAAGACACGAGCATTCAACTCACGTGCTCAGTCTGATCTTCGTAACGGTCTAACTGCTGAAGAAGCGTATTTCGTTGATAACGAAGAGTATGCAGATTGCACCGATGCAGCATGTGCGACAACTCTCCCAGGTTTCATCCTCAGTGGAGATGTTGAGATTGACTTCGATGCTCAGGGCACTGACAACGAAGAATTCTCAGGTGAGTCTTGCCACAGCCGCGGAGACCGCGACTACAGCTGGCAGTCATCTGGCGCAAACAGCAACGTAATGCAGAACTCCGACAACGCCGGAACCTGCAGCCCTTCTGCTCCAACGATTTCTTAATCGCTCTGGACAGATGGTGGAGCAGCCTTGCTGCTCCATTGCTCTAAAAGGAAGCCTTCGGGCTTCCTTTTTTTTTATCTCAATAGTTATCCCGTTTCTTTTTCTTAGTCTGAAATTCGCCAATTTGCCTTTATCTAGGGCTGAACCACTCTACCGCGCAGTTTGCACCATGCTAAAACTCAGCCGAAAAAATCGGGTAAGTAGTAACTGACACTAGTTTTTTCGCATCTAAACTCCGTGATGATCAATCTGCTCAAAAAACGACATTTCTGCATCAGCGGACAGCGAGGGAGTCTTATTGTCGTCCTGCCTCTTCTTCTCAGCTCAGTGGCGCTGATGGCTTGGTCACGCGGAGAGCTACGTCAACTCAATACCGAGATTATCCAAGCGAATGCTGATTCGAAAACTCCCCTCTACTTACCGGAGGCAGACAAGGTTCGCTTACTCACCCTTGGTTTTGATAATTTTGCCTCTGACATTCTTTGGTTTGGCACTCTCAATTACTTCGGCAAGCAGTATGACTCAAACAAAGACTTACGTTGGTTTGCGCATATGTGTGACGTGGTCAGTAGTCTCGACCCGAAAGCAGAACATGTCTACGAATTTTGCGTCACCCTTCTGAGCTGGGTTGCAAAACGCCCAGAAGAGAGCGCTCGGCTGATTGAGAAAGCTATCGCGAACAAACCAGATTACTGGCGTTACCACTATCTCAAGGGCTTCACGCAATGGTACTTTCTTGAACGAAAAGAT
>CAYGNZ010000201.1:0-1375 GCA_964351345.1 uncultured Bdellovibrionales bacterium
GGAGTTTGCCGTCGGCTGCGGCAAGTCGCAGCATTAATTCGAAAGTGGCCTGAAGTACGTAAGTGTTGTTCTCGACGCTTGCGCAAAAATCTTCGAGATATTTTTCGAACGGATGTTTGCTTCGTGCGGCATTGCGAATCACTTTTTTCGCCAGCCGCAACTGACTTCGATCGGCCCGAAGTTCGGACCTCAGAAATTTATTCAACACTTTCAGCTGAGACCGATTCGGCCCCTTGTCGCCGGCAGCCAAGCGGGCAAGCAGACCAAACAGCGATTCGAATGTATCCTTATTCTCCTGTGCTGCGGCTTGAGAGTGCCGTACCGCACGCTGGGCTCGGATTCTTTCCAAAGTGGGTGCCCAGGTCAAATAGGCAAAGATGAGTGCGGGAAGCGAGAACCAGGGGGAGACCAGGAAACTCAGCGCTACGGAAAGTAGTAGACCTGAGTAGAATAACTGAGACCTGAAGTTGTTTGATACGATTCCTTTGTCCGCCATAGTATTGACGAGGGTAACAGAGCAGAATCTGTCTCGGAATGATCTGCGCCAGTGTCGTTGCGGCTCATCTGATCTGGCTCATACGCATTCTAGTCTCCCCCTGAAAAGGGCTCAGAGTAGTAGTTGAGGCGCAGCTATTCTTGCGCAGGCCAACCAAGCACCGTCCCAAGCGCTTTTTCTACTGAATGGAGCTTAAGATCAGTCCGCACCAAGGGCAGCAAGCGCCTGGCGCACATAATCAGCGAAATTTGAGTCGGGGAATTTTTTTAGAAAAAACTCATAGAGCGCGGCAGCTTCTTTTCTCTTGCCAGAACTTGCTGCCGCATCGGCGAACTCGATAAGTTTCTTTTGAAGTGGCAGCTCTTTTTCCGCATCTCCGCGGAATGCGCGCTGGATAGTTAATCCCGCATCTCCATAGTGGCCGGCTCCTGCGAGAGCCTCGGCAAGAGTTTCATACACCGAGGGAGTAAGGCTGAGTTGAAAACGCTCTTTCTCGAGAAAACGGAATGAGTGCACCGCCACGGAGATATCGTTCTTTAGTAGAGCAAGAGAAATCGTCTTGGCAGTGTGCTCCAACAGTCTTGTATCCTTACTGCGTTTATACAGCAGGACCAACTCGAACAAAGAAAATAAGTTTTCCTTCTCTGTGAGCACTGTCGATTCTGCCTTTTGGATACTTGCCGGCAGTTCAGCTTCTGAGAGAGAGGAAATTCGTTGCTGGATGTGCTCGACCGGAATTTTTGGCACTTCCGGAGCGCTTGGCGCACTAGTCTGGGACGCTGCTGTCGTCTGTACTATTCCAGCCGCAGATCCCCCTCCCATAAGCTCACCACCCTCAACAAAAGCGCCGCACAAACGTCCGAGCAAAACGGGCGAGGC
>CAYGNZ010000201.1:1385-6425 GCA_964351345.1 uncultured Bdellovibrionales bacterium
ATTAAAATCACACAAGAAAGCAGGAGCCCTAACTCTGCCGACATCATGAAGGCCATGAGCAGCACAAAGGTCCCAGGAATGGCGTACAAAGAGATAAAAACCGCCATCCCGCCGAAGACGCTAGCATAAAACACAACGACATCGCCTAAGCGAAAACTCCATAGCCATCGCCAGGGATCAAGGCTCAGTGTTTCGCTGAGCGTATCAGTATAGGTCGCCACCACTAGGCAAATGGTGGGTCCCAGTACTAGGAGAATCGTCACAATAATAAGGAGAAGGCCCTTTAAGCCGAGTTGAGCGGCAGAAGCAAAATTTGGTATCCCCGGCGCGAAAGAATCACCAAAAGTAAAATAGCTAATCAGCCCAAGAGGTATCAGCCACTCCAGAAGCAGACAAAAATAACGTGCGCAAAAACCAAGCAGGTCATCAAAGGCGACCGGGTTGTGCACATTAAAAAATCCAGTATTGATATCTCCCGCTCGAGCAGGGATCGCAAATCGACCTACCAGAGCCGCGCCGCAAAGCAGAATTACAATCCCTGAAAGAAGGGGGCCAATCGTATCGCCGATGAAATAAAGCGCAGCAATAACAAGCAACCAGTAACCGAATACCGGAAAGAGAGTAAGGAAAATTCTGGGGCGCACGAAGTTTGTCACTACATCCCCCGCTAAGCCGCGGAACTCAGAAATTTTTTCCACTGACCAATCCCTTGTTTCAGACCGAGACAAAATTTTACCGTTCGCCGACCGAATCAGCCTACGAAGAGAACCTCACTCTGTCACCTCAAAAGAGCTTCTGATCCGGTTTACTAAAGTCTAAACAAGTAGTCGTTTCTCACTGAAGCTACATCTTAGATGCTGTTGAAAAGGACTCAGAGCAGTTGTTGAGTTTTAACACGACGAAAGTAGTGACTCTGATCATGCGGCATTTCAGTCACTTACCTTGTAGTAGTTGAAGAGCAGTAAAGCTGCACAACTGCTCTGAGTCTTTTTTGGTGCCGTTAATCTGGTCTGGCTCTCTGTCTTCCTTGCATGTACGATGAGTTTATTATGACTGAACTACCAAACTGCCCCATGTGCCAGTGCGCCTATACCTACGAGGATCGGAACCTATTAGTGTGTCCAGAGTGCGCCCATGAATGGACGCAAGAGTCTTCCGCCGAGTCTACGCGTAGCGCTGATGGCGTTGTTGATGCGAACGGCAATGTACTTCAAGACGGCGACACGGTCATTGTCGTCAAAGGTCTTAAGGTAAAAGGTGCCTCTTCAATGCTGAAGGTGGGCACGAAGGTGAAGAACATTCGTCTTGTTGAGGGAGACCACAATATCGACTGCAAGATAGACGGGTTCGGGGCGATGAAACTGAAATCAGAATTCGTCAAGAAGGCCTGAGGCGGAAACGTAGTTGGTGATCAGAATCTGAGCCGCACCCCTACATAGTCGCCCTAGCAATAGACTCAGAGCAGCTCTCTCTTCCTTGCAGCTGGGAACAAAGAATCAAACCCTCCCAGACAATCTCGTCGCTTTCCATAGATGTCCAACTTTCCTAACGATTCTAGGATATTGCTAAGCTATTGCATTGGTGTTAGATATGGAAAAATACTCGAATCTGGGTGCTTATGGAACTACGACAAAAGCTTCATATCTTGGCGGACGCTGCGAAGTACGACGCATCCTGTGCAAGCAGCGGCTCGAAGCGAAACCGCAGCGATGGCGAGCTGGGCAATACGACGGGCACAGGTATCTGCCATAGTTATACCCCAGACGGAAGATGTGTACCCCTCCTAAAAATTCTTCTCACGAACTACTGCATCTACGATTGTCTCTACTGTGTTAATCGCATCTCAAGTGATACACCGAGGGCCAGATTTTTAGTAAATGAAGTCGTGCGCCTGACGATGGAGTTTTACAAGCGGAACTACATTGAGGGCTTGTTCTTAAGTTCTGGTATTCTCCGCTCGCCTGATTACACCTCAGAGCTAATGTCGAGCGTGGCAAAACGCTTGCGAACCGAAGAGAGCTTCGCCGGCTATATTCATCTCAAGGCGGCCCCTGGCACTTCTCAAGCGATACTTGATGAGATGTCGAGGTGGTGTGATCGAATAAGTGCAAATATCGAGCTTCCCACTGAGGATGATTTAGAAAAAATCGCGCCTGCGAAAACGCATGCTGCCGTTGAGGCGACCATGCAAAATCTAAAAAGCAGTATTTTTGTTCGCCGTGATGAACAAAAGTTTGCGAAAAAAAAGCGCTCGAATCGCACTCGCTTCGGTGCCCGTTCTCAATCGACTCAATTGATAGTTGGAGCGACTAAGGCGAATGACTATCAAATTCTGCACAAAGCAAGCTTGCTCTACCGCTCCTATGGGCTGAGTCGTGTCTATTACTCAGCCTTTAGCCCTAAACCGTTTGCCGATCCGATTCTACCAAGTCGCGCGGCACCCCTCGTCAGAGAGCATCGCCTCTACCAAGCTGATTGGCTACAAAGGTTTTACGGATTCTCAGTGGATGAGATTATTTCCGAAAAAGAGTCGCTGCTGGATTTAAACGTAGATCCCAAACTCTCCTGGGCGCTTCGCAATCGGCAATTTTTCCCGGTTCACATTAACCGGGCGACCAAGGAGGCTCTACTCCGTGTTCCGGGCTTTGGTAAATCAGCGGTGCAGAAGATTATTCAAGCTCGTAAGTTCGCGCAGCTTCGGATGAGCGATTTAAAGAACATGCGGGTGTCGCTGAATCGCGCAAAATATTTTATTACGACCGTTGATCCTAATCCCTTCGTTCATCAGCTTGATTCCTCTCGTTTATATGAACGACTAGTCGAGGCCCCGAAGACTCAGCTCTCCTTGCCTTTTGCGGCCGCCTTGACCTCAGCTCAAAACGCTGTCCATGCCTTAACCGGTGAGCTGTGAACTGCGTAGATACTCCGCAACTGTTTAGTGATTGGCGCAATCAGGCGAGGGAAGCTCTTGCTGCTGGAGAGGCGTCTACTACTTTTCGTTTTGCGCATGCAGCCAAGGCGCCGCAGTCTGAGTTTCTTTTTGATTCCTCAAATGCTCGAAGAGAACTCCCCCAATCGACAAGTATCCCGGCTCCGATTCTCAAATTTTTAAAGCTAATTGCCTGCCACAAAAATCCCGAGCGCTGGAAGCTGATGTATCAGCTTGTGCAGCGGATTGCTGCTGGCGAGCGCAACATTCTTGAGAATCCGGCAGATTCGCTGACGAATAGATTACGCCTATACCAAAAACAGATTCGCAGAGACCGCCACAAGATGACGGCGTTTGTGCGATTTCGCGAATTGTCTGATGGCTCCTTTCTTGCGTTCTATCGACCAGAACACTACATCGTTGAACTCACCGCCCCATTTTTTCAGAAACGCTTTGGTGCGATGACCTGGAGTATCTGCACGCCGTTTCGTAGCGTGCACTGGGATAGATCGCAATTACGCTTTGGGCCAGGGATTGTGGAGGATCCCTTTGCTGATGAGGACAATTTTGAAGCGCTATGGCTACAGTACTATCAATCGATATTCAATCCTGCTCGCGTAAAGATCCAGGCGATGAAAAACGAGATGCCGACTCGCTACTGGTCAACCATGCCCGAGACTCGGCTGATTTCACAGATGCTCAAAGAAGCCCCCGCTCGGATTCGACAGATGCAGGAGTTCGCGCCGCAAGCGGCGCAAGTTCCCGAAGTACATTCGAGTGAGGAGCTTGCCACGGCGCTCCAAAACTGCCGCGCATGTTCATTGTACAAGGATGCGCAGAAGGTTGTCCCCGGCCACGGCCCATCATCAGCAAAACTAGTGTGTGTTGGAGAACAGCCCGGAGACGAGGAGGACCAACAAGGACTTCCCTTTATTGGTCCGGCAGGGAAGGTCCTTAGTGATCTGCTTCACCGAGCTGGTATCGCACGCAAGGGGGTGTATCTGACCAATGCCGTAAAGCATTTTAAGTTTACGACGCGAGGGAAGGCGCGACTGCATGCTCGTCCACGTGGGGTTGAGATAAACTGCTGTAAGCCGTGGCTCCTAAAAGAACTCGAACTGATTCAGCCCTCTGTTATCGTTCTCCTTGGGGCAACGGCGGCTCAGGCGATACTCGGGAAGAAGGTGGTGGTTAAAGACGAGCACTTGCAGCTACATCGGCACGGAGAGGCGGCTTGCATTGTTACCTATCACCCATCCGCGATACTGCGGCAGCCCAACGAGGAGAGGCGCAACAGTATCGAGTCGGCGATTTTGGAGAGTCTTGCGCTTGCGCAAACACTGTTCGCTCCTGAAGTTAGCTAGCAAAGGCATGATTCGCCGCTGCTTGTCTACCGCGGCATGCAAAGACTCAGAGCTTTTGTTAACGCAGCGGAGTGTCGCAGATCAACCATTGTCATAGCGCCGGGGGGATGCATGTTCTCCCCCCGGCGTGTCGTACGTAGGACAGGTCATGGAGCTAGGAGCCCTCACGTGCAGCAATTCGACTCAGCACCTCATCACGTAGCGCTTCGTCGTCATCCATCATTTCGATGATGCCGTCACCCAGAGCTCCAAACCATGCTTCGTGTGTATCATTGGCTGCTGCATCTGGCTCCAGCTCCGAGAGTATTTTCTCTTCGTTCTCTCCGAGAGAATTTTCTCGGCGGGTCAGTTCACGTTCAAGTTTTTCTACGCGTTGAGTTTCGGCTTCCAATTCTTCTCGTAGGCGATGGGTTTCGCGTCTGAATTCAGAGAGATCAACTCGCTCCTCTTGCATCTTTCGCCGTTCCTCCGCCGCCGATTGTGCCGAGGCACGGTTTTCGAGGTCGATTTCATTAAGAGCTTCGATAAGCCGTTGCTGCACCTCACGGTCGAGCTGCCTGTTTCTTGCATCAAGTTCGCCGCTTCGCGTTCGACAATCTGCGTCGAAAGCGCGCTTCGCTGCGCCGATTTTACTGATTTCGCTCTGGAGCGGATCTATTGCTGAAACATGCGCCCGAATTAGGGCGTTCTGTGTGATACCCGAGATTACCTCGTACCCACGAAGCGCTGCTGCTGATGCACTGCAGC
>CAYGNZ010000202.1:0-6416 GCA_964351345.1 uncultured Bdellovibrionales bacterium
AAGCGGTCGAACATTTTGCGTCTCACAGTTGACTACTGAATTTTTGGGCACCGTTTCGCGCACCTGTTTCGTGTAACTCGCGACACGCAACACCCAAAGCAAAGAATCAGCGAAATACGCATCATTCGCGTCTTCGTCACGTGCAACACTTGCATGAAACTCTAGCGTATTACGTTCGTTAAGCTGCAAAGCGAATCGGGGCGAATACTCATTCCGTTTAGAAACAGAAAGGACCGCATCAACATTTTGATCTGCACGGAGGAGTCTTAGCCCGTGCGCTATCAAATCACTACTTACTGTCGGTGCGTTACAAAGGAGTACTACGAGATACTCAAGCGACTCTCCACTTTGTATTTCAATTCTTTTGATGGCATCGGCAATGACGTCTTCAAGCAAGGCATCTGCACCACTGAGCTCTTGACTTCGCCTGAGTACTTCAACGCCTTGAAACTCAGCGACCCGAGCAATCTGCTCGGAATCAGTACTGACAAAAACTCTCTCAACATCCTCTGCGTGCGACGCGGCAAGGAGCGGGTACACCATCATTGGCCGACCGAGCAGTGGAAAGGTATTCCTTCCTCCAAAGGCCTGTTCATCAATTCTTCCGCAAACAAGTGCCGCAATCATAAGCCTTCTCGAGCTCCTCTTAGACCCGCAACTCGGTGTAGAGATCCGCGGGGAAGTGAAGCTCTGAGCTCATGGCAGTGTCTTGACCCTCGTGAGGCTTCTTTAGTGACAATACGGAAAACACTACTTGCGTATGAGGCGTTCTTGCCGCAATCGAAGGTGCACCCCAATAGCCGTATCCGAGAACAAAAGCAGGCTGTGGACTGAGTGAAGAGAAAATCTGCATCGCATGTCGAAAATTAAACACTGCGTAATTTGCTATCTCTTCTTCCCCGGTCGCCCCCTCAGCAGAGAAGCTGATGTATTGGTAACTTGAGTTGATGTCATTGACTCCCTCAGCCGGTGTGAGACGAAGAGAAAGAATGAATTCGCCGCCTGGACGCACTTGCTCCCAACAGGAAGAAATTATCTTCCTTGGTTCGATGTTGAAATCAGCGCAGCCAAGTGCGACGACGTGAGAATAACCGTTGGTCGTGAGATTCCCCTGCTTAAGGAAAGTTGCAACTTCGGGATCACAGACATCTCCACAGAAAAAGGAGCGCTCCATTTCTGCGGTATTTTTATCGCCTTTAGCATACTCAATCACGCCGGGATTGATATCGACTCCCGTGTAACTCGCCAGAGAGAATTTCTCTGCAAGCGCAGAGGCCAACCCACCAGTCGCGCAACCAACATCAAGAATTTCTGCCCCATCCTCTTTGCCACTGAGCACTTTTTCAAACACCCAACGCTCTGAAGGATAGAGTTCAGACCATTCCTTACGATTCTTACTGTAATAGTCGCGGAGGTTCTCAGTTTGGTAGGCAATATTCATATCTGCAGCAGCGGTTAATTTGTGTTTTTGCTCTAGCTTCCCTTGAAAACAATTTTTCAATGCAGACTACATTCTTTGCTTCGAACAAGCTAAAAGTATCTTTATTCTCTGGCTTAATCACCTTATGCTGTAGCTTCTTGCAGTTTATTCCTCAGTAACCCTCAACGCAGCGAATGATTGTATCACTACTTTTAGGAAGAAAAGGAAGCGTAGGCTTTCCCGGTAAAAATCTCTACCCCGTACTGGGTCGACCGATGGCGTGGTATCCCATGCACGCCGCGAAAGCCTCCGGAGTGGTCGACCGGCGTTTTATTTCTACGGATGACCCAGAGTTGATGTCGCTGGCAGAGTCCGCGGGTGTTGAAGTGATTGAACGCCCTGCGTTTCTTTGCACAAAAGAAGCTCTAGGTGAGGACGCCTACAAGCATGGCTATGAAGTAATTTGTGAGAGAATAGGAGCAGTTCCAGAATTACTCGTGTTACTCTTTTGTAATGCGCCAACCGTTGCTGCGGAGCAAATTGCGCTTGGTGTCAAAAGCATGCGTGAGAACCTTGAGATTGATTCCGCTGTAACGGTATCTCGTTACAACATGTGGAGCCCCCTGCGGGCTCGAAAAATTGATCGCACTGGATTGCTCCAGCCCTTTGTCCCCCTCGAACAATTCGGCGACCCGAACAATCTCAACTGCGATAGAGATTCACAAGGCGACGCCTG
Source organism: uncultured Bdellovibrionales bacterium (assembly GCA_964351345.1). Lineage (GTDB taxonomy): Bacteria > Bdellovibrionota_C > UBA2361 > SZUA-149 > SZUA-149 > SZUA-149. The sequence continues at coordinate 2,157 of CAYGNZ010000202.1, forward strand.
GTTTGCGGATGTAGCGCTGAGCGTGGTTCGACCAAGAAACCTCGATAACCTTGAGCAAGGCATGCTGCCGCAAAAATGGATGGGTCAAAAAATCTTTCCAATTTTTAATGAGGCGGGACTTGATGTTGATTATGAGTGGCAAGTTCCGCAAGTCGAATGGTGGCTCCGAAACCAAGGGTTTTCCGATCAGTCCAGCGAGCCCATTGCGATTAACGCTTGAGCCAGAGTCAAAGAGAGGCAGTAGGAGTTCGTGATTTGCGAAGTTTGCTCAGCTGAAACAGGATTTGAATTAATTTCTAACGAGCTTCGTTACGGCACAGGCCGTAGCGTCTCCCGCTGTACCGCCTGCTCGCTGGCCTTTCTTCATCCGAAAATGACTCCCGAAGAGGAACGTCGGTTTTACGAAGAGGAGTATGGCGTCATCCTCAGCAACGAGAAGGGCTGCACCCCGGAAGAGCTCTACGAAAAGCAAATCCCCGATGCGCAAATGTATCTCTCCTGGAGTACACCCTACATCTCCTCCGCTGATAGTTGTTTAGAGATAGGCTGTGCCTCGGGATATTTTCTCGACACGCTCGCACCGCATGTGGCCAGTGTTACCGGACTTGAGTCGCACGCACAGCTTAGCTCCTTCTGTGAATCCCGCGGCATCACAATGCTGAACTCTCTGGAGGACAGCGCCGAGAATTCCTACGACATCGTATTTCTATTTTTCGTCTTTGAGCATATTGGCGAACCTCGAAATTTTCTTCGCGCGATTACGCGTGTGCTGCGACCAGAAGGAAAGATCATCATGGTCGTTCCTAACATCAACGATGCCTTATATTCGCGGTACGACATTCCGGCGTTCATCCCGTTTTACTTCACGCCTGCGCATCATTTTTACTATTCTCCAGAAACGCTGGAGAAAATGTGCGCCTCCTGCGACTTGGAGGCAAAAATTCGCACCTATCAACGCTATGACCTGTCCAATCACCTGCGCTGGATGCAAACGTCCCGACCAGGTGGACAGGGATTTTATAAGTCGATTTTGTCACAAGAGTTAAACGACCAATACCGTGCAGAGCTCCAGCAGGCGGGGCACGGTGATACGATATTCGCGGTACTACAGACGAAGAAGGAGTAAGGTGAGCACAATACACGTTGCACTAATCGGTTGCGGTCGGATTGCAGGCCATCACGTACGCTCAATCGCTGCCACTCCAGGCGCAAAGCTCGCCGCACTTTGCGATCTTGATAAAGATGCAGCCTTGCAATGGGTGAGCGATGGCTCGGTCCCCTGCTACACCGACTACCATGAAATGCTAGCGAAGCATCCAGAGATAGATGTAGTCAGCATTGCAACACCAAGCGGCATGCACTTTGAACACGCAACGGAAATGATCAAAGCGTACCGTAAGCATGTCTGTATTGAGAAGCCGATGGTGATGAATTTACGCCAGGGCAAGGAACTCTTCCGCTTGTCCCAAGAGACCGGCTGCAAGGTATTTCCAATTTACCAAAACCGCTTTAATCGCTCGGTGCAGCGGGTAAGAAAGGGAATCATCGAGGGCGAGTTGGGTGATATCGCAATAGCGAGTGTCCAGCTTCGCTGGTGCCGCCCGCAACGATACTACGATAAAGCACCGTGGCGCGGCACGTTCTCCCACGACGGTGGCGCCCTTACCAATCAAGGCATACATCCGCTCGATATCATGCGGTACTTAACCGGTGATGTCGCATCAATCACCGCGCATATGATTACCACCTCAGATGTAAACATTGATGCAGAAAACGCGGTAGTTGCCAGTGGGCGACTGCTCAGCGGAGGCTTGGTTTCGATCGAAGTGAGCACCGCAGCCCGGCCGGACGATTTTGGCTCTTCAGTTTCATTGCTGGGAACGAAGGGCACCGCGATACTTTCTGGAATTGCAGGCAACACCCTCTCTCTCTACACCCCCGAGCCGGAAGCCTGCGAAGAATACTCTGAGGTCTTTAGTGATGCATACGGCAACGGGCATAAAGCTCTGTATAAAAGTCTCGTCGAAGAACTCCACGGTCAGGGTGAATTTCTGATCTCCTATGAAGACGGAATGAGCACCATCCGAATGCTTCATGCGATGTATGCCAGTGATGAGCAGGGCAAAGAGGTAAAACTCGCCAACGTGCCCGAGTCATCACGACTGGGTAAAGACGACGAGTCTATCTCCCAACTCTACCGACCGCCGTCAAAAGCCAGAGTTGGCGAGGGTTAATCGAGAATGATTGAGGCAAAGCGCAATCTCGAAGATTTGTATCGCTTTCCGCTCGCGGATGAGAGCAGAAAAGATAAAATTCGGCTCGAGATGAACGAAAATATTTGTCCTCTTTCGGAACAAGATCTCGAACACATTCGTTCCCTCCTCCACCCCCAGTTCTTTAATTGCTACCCCGAGTATCACGAGCTCAGCGCCGAACTTGCAAAGACCATTGCCGTCAAACCTGAGCACATCTTACTCACGAACGGATCGGATAGTGCATCACGGCTGCTCTTTGAAACTTTTATCTCTGAAGGAGACAGGGTGCTGCTCACGAACCCAACGTTTGCAATGCATAGGGTATATGCACAAATTGCGGGTGCACGGATTACAGAAGTCCAGTATCGCGAGGATTTCAAGCTCAATATCGACGACCTCCTCGGTGAACTGACCCCAGAGACAAAGCTTTGCATTTTGGTTAATCCAAACAATCCAACCGGGGATCTCTTGAGTCTTGATACCCTCAAACAACTTGCCCAACATTGTGAAGCTCAAGACACAATACTAATGATTGATGAGGCGTATATTGATTTTGCCGGAGAGAGTTTTTGCGAACTCGCACCTGGCTACGATAACGTGGTGGTCACTCGCACCTTCTCTAAAGCCTACGGACTGGCCGCACTACGTTTAGGCTATGCCGTCAGTAACGAGCGCTTCGCCCAACTACTGCGTCGCACACAGCCCATTTTTGACGTCAATAACTTCGCGGTAGAATGCGCGAAATATCTTCTCAGGAAACCGGAAATACTAGCGCGACATCACTCCTCGCTTTCAGAAGGCCTTCGTTTCTTAACGAGAGAACTTGAAAGTAGGAATTATCAGGTAAGAGTTGGTGCCGGTAATTTCTTATTGATACGGAGTGAACAAGATCCGCTCCTCATTCAAAAGCGGCTGGAGGAGCAAAACGTCCTCATCTCCGCAGGATTTTCCCTTGAATTTCTTGCGCCGTTCATCCGAATTTCAATCGGCCCCCTTCCTGCAATGGAAAAGTTTTTACAGGCATTCATTGAGGCTGAGAGTGTTGCTCGCGAGGGCACCGCGAACAACACTAGATAGAAGTGAAACGCAGCTACGACACCATCATTCTCGCTGATACACTCAGCGACCTCACCAGAGAGCAACGTGTACCGAATGCACTCATACTGCTCTGGGACGATGTTCACGCGTCTCCTCAGGCCGACTCGCTCAGCATTATTTCCTTAGGGCAGTACGCCGCGAAACGGACCCCAGAGTTTTCAAACCGCTACCTTCAGTGGAGAGATCAATCCCTTCTCGCGGCCTTTGGTGCTCCTCGACTTGACCAGCGTTTCTCTCCGGCGGACTCCCCGCATTCGCTGTGGTGGCAGAGTCCAATCGCGGACGCTTCGAGCTATCAGCACTCCTATATTTTCGAGACTTTCAAACTCTGGTCCGTAGAAGAGCTACTACAGCGCTACGAGCCGAAAAATCTCTTCCTCGCCTTGGACAACCCCGCCTTAGTCGACTCAATCTCAAGCTACGCAGAAGAGAGCGGAGTCAGCACAAGGCTGCTTCGCAGCCACTCGACTCTCCGTCAGTGGGCACAATCTGTCGCACCGTGCGTCCTCGGTCCCATTCGAGCGGCAGCCTATTTCGGCAGGAAACTACGCGAGCGTTATTGGATCACTCGGCTTCCACCAAAGCAGCAATCGCTTCGCTCACAGGAGAATGTTCTCTTCTCCTATGCGCCAAACTTTGATGCCTCGCGTGCTCGAGAGGGAATATTCGCTTCACGCTACTGGGAGAACTTAGATCGACTAATTGAGCAGCTCTCTCCGCGCTTATGGATACTCAGCTACGTGCGCTCCCCTCACCTGAGCTTCAAAGAAAACCTCAAACTTACTCGCGAACTCGATTCAAAAAGCTCAAACGAGCAGCGATTTTTGCTGGTAGAAGACTTCATGAGCCTGCGTAACCTTCTCCTCGCCCTCTTTCGCTTCATCTCTTTGTCATTTCGCCGGAGCTC
>CAYGNZ010000203.1:0-2856 GCA_964351345.1 uncultured Bdellovibrionales bacterium
CCACCAGCTAAATTGCTAAAGCAATTTGCCTTGCGGCACGCTACCCCGGGCTCAGTATTTGTCTGACTGCATACATCGTGGCGAGAGAACTTAGTCGTAATAGAGAGAAATTTCGGTGCCCATGGTCTCCAGCTTCTGCTCTTGCGTCTGCGCCGATGATTCGCTCAGGACGTTTTCAACAAGGTAGAGGCAGGTGGCAGACAGAGCGTTAGTAGAGATTGAGGGCGAGGAGTGGTGTAGAGAGATTGCATGAGCAATTTCAGAAGCAAGTCCCCAGCGTTTGATCAGCATTGCGCCAAGTCGTGCATGGTCAATGCCATATTCTTCTTGCTCAAAAACAATAATTTCAGCCTCAGTTCCGGACTCCAGCAAGGGAACGTAGTGTTCTTTATCTGCTTCAAGAATCAGTAGCATGCCGAGGTCATGAAGAATTCCTGTGGTGAAAATCATGTCTTGCAGTTCGGCATTTGCTCCCCGAATCGCGGCAAGCCTTCGCGAGAGTTCCGCGACTTCGAAGCAATGATCCCACATTTTGGCCAAGCATAGGTTGAGCCGTTCGTCCGAGTTGACTCTTGAAAAGAGCTCCGCGCCAAGCACGAGATTGCGAATCGAGCGAGTCCCAAGCTTCACGATCGCCTGTTCAAGACTTTGCACTGGTGCTGCTGCGCTAAATGCGACGTTCTGGGCGGCCCGGAGCAGCAGGCCGGTAACGACGGGATCGCGAGAGAGAAGTTCGACGATGTCGTTTTGATGAAAATCTTCTGACGCAAGCAGTGCGTCGATTGTTACTGCAAGTGTCGGCTCGCGTGGCAGGGAGCTCGCTTTGAGCAGTAGGCTCTTGAGGGCAGAGGACTGTTCAAGGTAGAGAATTTCCTCAAACGTTCGTAAGGTTTGGAGCAGTACACTGCCTCGACACGGTTTCGCGATAAACTGATGGCAGCAACCACTTTCTGCCAGCGCTTTGCCTCGGTCAAGATTGCCACTATGCAGGATACGGACGATCTCCGGCGCTACTTGCAAAAGTGCATCGAAGAAAATGTCTCCATTCCCCCCAGGCATTTCAAGATCTGAAACGATTAAATCAAATTCTACGTTGCGAAGAATCGCGTTTGCCTCTTGAACGGAATTGGAGGTGTGGCAGTCCCAGTGCGGACAGTGACGTTGAATCACTCGACGAAGCGAGCGGGAATAGTTTGCATCATCGTCAAGAAGGAGCAGTCGCATTTGATGGTCCGTTGGGTGTCTAAAGTACTGCTCATGCTCTAGGTGATCGTCAGACCATGCCCCTGGCTAAAGTGAGTTGCGTTGGGGTCAAAGGGTGTTCGCCGGCAAAAAAAGCAGAAAAAATAGGTAGATCTGGAAACGAATGCCTGCAAATTCAGCTAGATAGCGCTTTCGAAGGGTAGCTGCTTAATGCAGCGTGAAGAGGCGTTTTCCCCATAACATACAATGCTAGATATTCTCATTATCGGCATTTTCAGGGGCTTTATCAGCAAGGCAGTTTACCCAAACGAGAGTTGGGAAGTAGGTTTTAGAGTGTCAGCAATTAATAGATTTGAAGGAATTAATCTCGATCGTAGCCAACTTGTGGCCGGCCGTTACAAAATTATTGAGTGCATCGGACTTGGTAGCTGCGCAATGGTCTATAAATGCGCAGATGTAAAGCTTAAAAACCGAATCGTTGCCCTGAAAGTAAGAGTGATTCGAGGAGCGGAGAAAGCGAATTCCGCTCAACGTTTCGAGAAGGAAGCAATTTACTCTTACGAAATCAGCCACAAAAATGTTGTCCGCATCTACGACTTCATTAATGAACCGAATCTTTCCGCCATTACCATGGAGTATATTGAGGGCGGTGATATTCGTTCTCTCATTGAAGAGGGGAAATTAACGACCCCACAAATTCTAAGAATTCTAATTCAAATTTGTGATGGTGTTCAAGCAATCCATGCGCAGGGAATTCTCCATCGAGACTTAAAGCCAGAAAACATTCTTATTTCAAAAAACGGTTTAGTGAAGATCACCGATTTTGGTGTGGCAAAAACTCCTCACGCGACTCATTTAACCAGCGAAGGAGGAATCGTTGGTTCGGTGAGTTACATTTGTCCTGAATACTTTAATTCTGGAGAAATGGACCATCGAGGAGATCTCTACGCCCTTGGTATTCTTGCCTACGAACTGCTGACGGGAACCAATCCTCACGAAGGTGCGAGTCTTATCGATATTATACAACATCGAATCAAGTCTCCCCCAGAACCGATCATGTATTCCAGGCCTGATAGTCCTTCAGGGCTTCAAGCAGTTATTGATAAAGCTCTCGCAGCATCTCCTGAGCGCCGGTATCAATCGGCAGCGAATATCAAGGAAGACCTAATCGAAATCCTTAGCGAGTTAGAGTCTGAACCTTACGATGAAGAAAGTCTGATTAAGAGCCTGCCTGGTTTCAGCCAAAGCGAGGAGACGTTACCAACTTCGAGTTTCCTCGGAAGCAGTTTTGCACAAAAAGCCACGGTGCTCCTGAGTGCCATCGCGTGCGGCGTATTATTTCCTGTGGTGCTGACTCTTGATACTGGAGTTGCCTATCGTTCCCTGGCGAATGCAGTTTCACGAGTGTTTGAAACAGGACAACCGCAGAAGAAACTGCTCGAAAACGTAAAAGATTCAAAAACAGCCGTCGTTTCGACGGCCAAAGTTGAAAATGCGAGTAGTACGAAATCGGAATTTCTCCTCGAAACCGCGTTTCTCGCATCACCGGAGATTCAAAGCGAATATCAACGAGCAAGGCTTTCTTTGTTACCACCGCAAAATACGCAACTGAACTCAGTTGATAGTGCTGAAAAGACTAAGGTTGCAGCCGTT